>JAISYX010000103.1 GCA_031269595.1 Oscillospiraceae bacterium | reverse complement strand
GACAATGAACGTTAATAGTGATGGGGACAGGTGCGTTAAAACAATCTGTCCTGAAAATATGGAAGACCCGCATTTGTGCGCCTGTCTCCCAGCTTAATATTTATATAGGATAGGTCTTTTTATGCATCCTGTCATACATTACTCAGGTCTTTTTACCCAAAATAATGTACGAAAGGATGATACCAATGATTTTTAAAAAATCCATTCCGGCTACTGAAATCCGGAAAAATGAGAGCGAGGCAGAGCTTCGCAAATACGCTTTTTATGAGGAAGCTGAGCTTCTTAACCTGCTGGAGACAAGCCAGCGGGGTATTTCTGTTGAGGCAGCAGAGGAAAGACTTGATGAAATAGGCAAAAATGTCATTGTTGCGGGCAAGCAAAAAGGCCCCCTTGGCCGCTTGCTGGAAGCCCTTATCAACCCCTTTAATCTGGTGCTGTTTTTTATTGCAGGAGTTACCTTCACCACGGATGTTTTGCTCTCTGCTGAAAAGGATTATACAACCTCAATCATCATAGTTGCGCTTATACTCCTCTCCAGCCTTATCTCCTTCTTTCAGGGGGAACGCTCCAACTCCGCCGCTGCAAAGCTCTCTTCAATGATAAGCAACAAGGCGGATGTCTGGCGTGACGGCATTCTCTGTGAGCTGCCAATAGACGAGATTGTCCCCGGGGACGTGGTAAAGCTCTCGGCGGGGGATATGCTCCCGGGAGATGTGCGCTTCCTCGCTACAAAGGATGCATTTATCGCACAATCTGCTCTTACAGGGGAATCGGCCCCTGTTGAAAAGTTTAGTGATATACGCAGCAATCCCGACGAGACGCTAACAGATATTTCCAACATAGGCTTTATGGGCTCAAATATGGTCAGCGGAAGCGCAGAGGCTGTTATTATCGCAACGGGCAACAACACCTACTTCGGCAGCATGGCCAAGAGCCTCTCAGGTGAGAAGGCCAAAAACAGCTTTGAAAAAGGTGTGGATTCCGTTAGCAAGCTGCTCATACGCTTCATGCTGGTTATGGCTCCCGTTATTTTTCTTGTCAACGGCCTATTTAAGGGCGATTGGGGCAGCTCCCTGCTGTTTGCGGTGACTATGGCTGTGGGATTAACTCCTGAGATGCTCCCCATGATTATGACCTCTACACTTGCCAGAGGTGCTGTTAACATGTCCAGACAAAAGGTTATCGTGAAGAATCTGAGTGCTATACAGACCTTTGGTGAGATTGACATCCTGTGCACGGACAAAACCGGAACTCTAACTGAGGATAAAATTATACTTGAAAAATATATGGATGTGCACGGTAATGACGATATGCGCATACTGCGCCACGCCTACCTTAACAGTGCCTTTCAAACAGGACTTAAAAATCTGCTGGATTTAGCCATAATCAACCGTGCGGCAGCAAATGAAATGACGGGAGTGCTGGATAGATACACCCGTGTGGACGAAATTCCCTTTGATTTTAGCCGCAGACGCATGAGCGTGGTGCTTACAGACGAGACAGGCAAGCGGCAGCTTATCACCAAGGGTGCAGTGGAGGAGGTTATCTCCGTTTGCAAATATGTGGAGTACAGGGGCAAGATACTGCCCCTGGAGAATGGCTTGCTCCGTGAGGCCATGGACGTATACGAGGCCAACAACCGTGACGGCTTGCGTGTTATCGCAGTTGCTCAAAAAAATAATGTGGCCGATGTTGGCGTATTCGGCGTAGGTGATGAGAGCGACATGGTTCTTTTGGGCTTTGTGGGCTTTCTTGACCCGCCAAAGGAGAGTGCCAAGGTTGCTATTTCTGCCCTTAAGGCCAACGGAGTGCGCACAGTTGTGCTCACAGGCGACAGTGAGGGCGTGGCAATTAAGGTGTGCAAAAAGGTTGGAGTTAACACAACAAAGAACCTGACAGGCCGTGACGTGGAGGCCATGGACGACGAGGCTCTATCTGAGGCAGCCAAGGCCTGCGATTTATTCTCAAAGCTTTCCCCCTCGCAAAAACAGCGTTTGGTTGAGACCTTCCAGCGGCAGGGGCACTCTGTGGGATATATGGGTGACGGAATTAATGACGCCCCTGCACTGCGGCAGGCAGATGTTGGAATCTCTGTTGACAGCGGCGTGGATATAGCCAAGGAGACAGCCGATATTATCCTGCTTGAAAAAGATTTGATGGTGCTGGAAAACGGTGTGCTTCAAGGCCGCCGCACCTTCGGAAACATTATGAAGTATATTAAAATGGCGGCCAGCGGCAACTTCGGCAACATGGTATCAGTGCTTATAGCCAGCATTTTCCTGCCGTTTCTCCCGCTTTTGCCTGTGCATATCCTTGCGCAGAATCTGCTCTGCGACTTTTCGCAGATAGGCATACCCTTCGATGGAATGGATAAGGAATACCTTGACAAGCCGCACCGCTGGGAGACAGCCAGCATAAGGAGATTCATGTTCTTTATGGGGCCGCTCAGCTCAATTTTTGATGTGGCGTGCTTTGCCGTTATGTGGTGGGCTTTTGGTGCAAATGCAAACACACCCGAAAAAGCAATGCTGTTCCAGTCCGGATGGTTTATTTTTGGTGCTCTATCACAGATATTGGTTGTGCACCTGATACGCACACGCAGAATCCCGTTTATTCAAAGCAGAGCTTCTTTGCCGCTTATTATCTCATCTCTGATTATTGTTATAATCTCGCTGGGGCTTGTGTTCCTCTCTTACGGAGACGGGCTCTCGCTGGCTATACTGCCGCTCTCTTTTGCGCCTTGGCTTGCAGGCTTGCTTATTTTGTACTTCCTAGCCACACAGGCATTCAAGATGTGGTATGTGCGCAAGTTTAAGGAATGGATTTAAAGCATTGGCTGATGCATAAATAAAAAGGCTTGATGCTCGCTAAATGCGGAGCTTCAAGCCTTTTGATGTCTGTGTTATGCTAGGATCTATTGACACGCTTTATAATTAAATCAAAAACAGTATTTATCAAGCAGGCCACAACACAAGCTACGATGATTCCAATTGTTGTTGTTTTGTCGCTAAGATTGTATTTGCCTTGTATGTAGCCATGTGCAAATACAGCAACCATCAAAACAACTGGTTTTACAACATTTAATCTATATCTACATTTAGGAATAATAACTGCAATATTAAGCAACACAAATGAAACAACAACACAAACAGCCAGAAAAATAATATATGTTTTCATGGGTTGCACTCCTTCAAAATAGCTAGGTCAATCAGAGAATTCTTTAAATAAAACATCTAATTCCGATTTACCTAAAATCTCACCGTTGCTTATAAACTTTTCAACTTGAATGTCGCCGTCTGCAAAAAACTCCACTTCCTAACGTTGACCAGGCACGGCTATTTCAACTAAGACACTATCCCGTATTTTCCCTAACTGATAATAAATTTTTGCAGTTTCTAACTTTTCTAAAAAGTCTAATAAATCGCTTAGCGGCATCATTTTTTGTTCTTCATTCATGTTTAAATCTCCTTTTTTAAATCATCAATCATGCAATGTACTTTCTATTGATGATTTTGCAGCTACAGTACTCTCAACGGCATATTGGTTTTTTAAGGCGATTTCTATCCTTTCCATGTTGGAGGGGAAGCACACGCTACTTAATGAATGGGCAACAGCACACCTGTTTTGATACCTTCTGTTTTGCAAGATGGGCAGCAATGCATCAAGATACCTCTCCTCTTTACTTAGTAGATACAGAGAGCGGAAAAATGAAATTTTAGTGTTTATCACCCTTTCTTTTTCCAGGCGTGATGTGAGCAACTGCATAGCTTCTGCTTTATAAGCATCTTCATCCTTTGTAATGTCTGCTAAGGATAAAGCCGCATAGCTCCTAAATAAGCTGCTTTTGTCATGAATCAGCCTGTCTTTAAGAAGGTTAAAAACAGCCTCTCCCTTGCAATTGCACAGTGAATCACAGGCCTCTGTTCTAACCAAGGCATCGCTGTCGTTTGCCAGCGTCATCAGTAAAGGTGTGCTTATTTCAGGCTCAACAAAGCACAAAATTCCGGCAACCAAGCCCCGTATTAAAGAATCCTCATCTGTATAAAGTTCCTTTAAAATGGAGGTATCTTCTGTTGAAAAGACCTCGTGTTCATCTATTTCTTGAAGAATCTCCCACTTTTCATCAAATGTTTTGTGTTCCATTGTAGTGTACCTCATACTATAATTATATGATTTTCACGCAGGGTAGTCAAGCACAATTTTTAAACAGATAAAAACAGCAGCCTGCCAACAATAATGTTGACAGGCTGAATCAAAATTAAGAAACAGTAAACACCTCTGAATAGGCCACCATATTTTTGTTTTCATCAATGCAATAAACCCTTAAGGTGTAAGTTCCCGCAGTGGTTGGAGTGTAGTGATAGTCGCTTACATCTGAATACACAAGACTATCGTGCACCTTGCCGCCGCCCAGAACATAAAAGGCGTATTTTAATGTACCATAGCCATCCTTAGCATGTGCTGTAAAGGTCAATTCGTTGCCTATGCTTGGAGTTCCCGCTACATCAACGCTTGTTATTTCAAACTTTATAGCTATAAATCTAGCCTCAAGTGTGCGATTTGCCGTTGCAGTGAAGGAGTAAACAACACTGGTGCTAACTCTTGCTGCGCCCTCATACCAGCCGTCAAAGTTGTAATCTGCATCGGGAGCGGCTGTTAAAGTTACAAGCGCACCCTCGTTAACCGTGCATCCGCCTGTTACAGCTCCGCCTGTTGCGGCAGTGGCCGTTATGGTGAACTTTTGCACAGCTGTAAATCTAGCCTCAAGTGTGCGGTTTGCCGTTGCAGTGAAGGAGTAAACAGCACCGGTGCTAACTCTTGCTGCGCCCTCATACCAGCCGTCAAAGGTGTAATCTGAATCAGGAGCGGCTGTTAAAGTTACAAGCGAACCCTGAGTCACCGTGCCGCCGCCTGTTACAGCTCCGCCTGTTGCGGCGGTTGCCGTTATGGCGAAGGTGGGCAGCGTATCTCCAAATACATTAAACGCTGTGCCGTTGGCAAGCACGGTCTGGTTAACAGCTTGAATGTAGCCCTGCGTTAAACCATTGCCTATTTGTCCCGAGGAGTTCCTGCCTACGCACCAAACAGTGCCGTCAGCAAGTATAACCGAGGTGTTGTCAAAATTTCCGCTTACAAAAATAGCACCGCTGATGTTGTTCATCTTTAAAGGAGATGGATTTTGTGCAATGTTCTGGCCGTTTGCATCGCTGCCCTGCTGGCCGTAGATATTTGAGCCCAAAGCCCAAACCGTGCCGTCTTTTCTTCTCAGTAGCGTATATGCGTCTCCGCCTGTGGCAAAGTCAACCTCGCCAGGGCCAAAAATTTTAGAGGGCGTAATGCTTTTGCTGGCAGTGCCGTTATTGCCTATATATCCCAGTGCACCGTTCTGATTCTGTCCCCAAGACCACACTGAGCCGTCATCCTTTATAGCTATAGCATGATTCAAAGCAGAGCCGATTGCTGCAATGTCGCTGCCAATGGCTGTCACCTGTGCAGGAACATATACGTCTGAACCCATAGTGCCGTGACCCAGCTGGCCAAAGGAGTTTTTGCCGCAAGTCCAAACAGTTCCGTCGTTTTTAAGCATCACAGGGGAGTTGTATCCGGCGGCAATAGCCTTAACGTCGCTTATTATCATTTGAACCACTGTTGGCTGTCCAATGTCGTTGGTAACAGAGGCGTTGTTGCCCAGCTGACCCCACCAGTTATCGCCAAAGCCATACACAGTGCCGTCGCTTTTAAGCGCAATGGTATAATCAGCACCCGCTGATATTGCTATAATATTCGTAAGCCCGGGTATTTGCTTTGGTGTTGATACCCACTCGTCAGAGGAGGGAGTTACCACGCCTACCTTGCCGTATTTATTTTCTCCCCAAGCCCAAACTGTGCCGTCATTTTTAAGTGCAACAGAGAAGTTCATACCTGCTGAGATAGCCTTTACATTCGATAGAGTTGGAATTTGCACAGGATTTGTTGTTGGAGCTTCAGATGGTCTCTGGCGCACGCCTGTGCCAAGCTGACCTAGGGTGTTATCTCCCCAAGCCCAAACCGTGCCATCCTGTTTTAAAGCCAGAGTGTGGTTATAGCCGTTGGCTGTCATTACACCTGTTGCAAGAGGTATAACAGGAGCCCACACCGCATATAAATTCATGCTGGAAGAGGCTGTTACTGTCTGCTCATCCAAATAAGAGACAGAGCCTGTGGGTGAGGTTGACCAGCCTAAAAATACGTAGCCCGCATTGGTGAACAGGCTCTTGTTTAAATCGGCGGGGGCAAAGGCCGCAACTGTTTGGCTAGGCATAGAGCCTGTGCCGCCGTTGGCGTTAAAGGTGATTGTAAAGCTGGAAGCACCTATATTAGCCATGGCGTTAAGTGCGCCCAGAGCATCCAGCTTGCCGCCTGTGGCAACCTTGCCGTTAAGTGCGGAAACAGGAGCGGCTGAGTTAAGAATAGCCGCCTTGATTTGCGCTGTTGTGGCATTGGGGAAGTGCGCTTTAATCAGTGCTGCAACACCGGCCACATGAGGAGCTGCCATAGAGGTGCCTCCCATGGAATAGTAGCCCGTTCCGCCATCAAGTGTGGTGGGATATGTAGAGGGAATGCTTGTGCCAGGGGCAGCAATATCAACCGAGCTTGCGCCGTAATTAGATGTAGCCGAAAGGTTGTTGCCGGAATTAATATTTGCCACATTGATTATGTTTGGGTACCCAAAGCAGGAGGGATAATGCGGGGTTATATCTGTATTTGTAGCATCGTTGCCCGCAGCGGTTACAAATAGCCCCGGGTAATTTTGAATTGAAGCCTTTTCGGCTATGCTGTAGTCATTGTATGAGCCAAAGCTGGCATTTACAATGGGTATGTCGTTGTTTACAGCATAGGTAAGGCAACCCATCATAGCGTCTGTGCTTATTTGCTTGTTTGGCATTGCTGCCTGCAGGGGCACAAGCTGCACCTTTTGGGCTATGCCCGCAATGCCTATTGTGTTGTTTCCCACTGCGCCTATAATTCCGGCAACATGAGTGCCGTGCCCTGCCAAATCATCATTTGTAACAGTGCTATAGTTCCAGCCGTCATAGCCGATAATTGTGTTGTCATCTAAATCATCGTGGGTTGCAATGCCGGAGTCAATAACACCCACCTTTACACTGCCTGCATCTGGGCTGTAGGCCTGCCATGCTGCAATAACGTTTGCATTTTCAAGATTCCACTGCTTGCCCTCAACAAAAAACTTATCGTTAGGTGTTGCGCTGGGAGTTGCAGCCTCTGTATCCATGTAATAGTTGGGCTCAGCAGAGAGGACAAAATCCAACTCCTTAATAGCATCAATGGCATCAAGCACCTTTTGCTTGCCTGTAGTTTTAAGCTTTAACTGAAGAATCTGCCTAAAGCTGACATTCTTCAAATATTCAGTAATGTCAAGCTTAGCTGTATCCAGCTTAGTTATATCACGAACACTGATGATGTTAGCATTGCCAAAGTCTGCCGCTGCCCAGGGCTTGTTAACCTGACTATGGCTCTCTTTGACGACAACCAGCACCTCTGTTGAGGAAAAGTCATCCTCAATAGCAGGCTCTACAGCCTCTGCGAGCATTACGGCTTCCTCTGCCGTGATGTCGCTTGCCATTGAAACCGATGTGTTTACATTTTCTATTGCAATTCCTGTAACAGGCTGAAATGCGACCATTGAAAATGAAATACATAGTACCAATAAAATAGAAACCGCCCTGCTGAACTTACTCTTTTGCATTGTGTTTTTAGCCTCCTGAAATTTAAATTTTTAATTCTTTTGCAA
>JAISYX010000088.1 GCA_031269595.1 Oscillospiraceae bacterium | reverse complement strand
TTATGTGCGAGTGCTAATCTCTACATGCTGGCAAAATCTGGCGGGTATGGGACTAGTTGAATGCAGAAAAAATCGAAAAGTTTTCAACATTATTGTTGAATCCCTTCTTCCTTCTGGTACTCCTTGTTTTTTTTATTGATTTTTTCAGCGGTTACCTAATCTCCAGCCTTTATTATAGCATATTCACAGATAAAAGTCAATTTTTGTGTAATTTCAGGCGGGTTTTTGCGGGCTAAAAACGGCTAAGGCATGGGCTTTTTAGCCGTGCTGATATGTTAATAAGAAGTTTACATAGTTTCTAAATCAAGCCACTGCTCTTCTTCGCAGCCGCAATTTGAACATTTTAGGCTGATGTCTATCCAATCGAAGGCTTCTACCCAATCCTCTTCCTTAAACTCCGCTTCACCGTCAGCAATGCCAGATTCTTCAATAAAATCCTGCTTGCCCTGTGAACTGATTACAACTGTTATCTCGTGGATTTCTTCTTTGCATTCTCGGCATTGATGGGGAGAGAGAGCCTCGTCCGGCGCAGATTCGCCCATCCATTCGCCATGACAGACAAAGCCATCCCAGCCGTGCTTTTTATCATCAAACAACAGCCGCCCCTTGCCGCAAGCTGTGCAAAAGCACTTGATTACTTGAGAATAATCCTCGGTGGGTTCATCTATGTTGTTGTCAACACGAAACTTCTGGTTGCCGCAGGAACAGCGTATTATGCCGGTAACTTTATTTTCGCTGTTATCTTCTCCAACAGGAATTAGAACACCATTTAAATGTGTGGGAATCGGCAACATAAAATCACCCTTTACATCTTTCATCTTAAAAACTGCCACCACTTGAAGTGGTGGTTTGACTACAACACTAACTTTTGAGGGTTTGCCGAATTATTCCAGCAATATACATCATTATTAAATATATAGATAAACTCACCGCTAACATTTAAATCTGTTATTTTATTTGTCTTGTTTGAAAAACAGTATATCTCGTCAAAGACATTTCTAAAAACAACATCTCCATTTTTGTAGACAAAAGACTTAATTTGAGCTTCTGTTGATAATATTTTTATGCTTTCTTGAGTGTTAATATTAAATTTTGAAACATTGTAACCATCTGAAAAATAAATGTCCTCATTTTCTATACAAAAACACGTAATGTTGTTTATCAACAGTGATTCAGTTTCTTTTGTATCAATATTAATTCTTTTTAAAGGGCTTGGTCTTGAGCTTGCGGCATTATAGCTAGTATAATAAATATAATTTCCGTCTAAGCAAAAATCATATATGGGCTCATTTGTCAATTTAACTTCATTATTCCCATTTAAATCACACGAAAACAAATAACCGGTATTAGATTCAATCAACATTTTTTCACTGTCAATATCCGGATCGGCATGTGAATATCCCATAAAGTCAATATGTTTTGTATAGTAGATTGTGTCTTTATATACTAATGCAGTGCCGCAATCATCAATAATTTTTGTTTTCTTACTGCCGTCAGTCTTGCATTTATATAACGTGTAGACATCTACTTTGCTAAACCATTTAACTGTTTTTGATTCAATTTGAACAAAATATATCCAATCATCTATAACATTAATGCTGAGCATGTAGCCATTTAGTATTTTATTATACTCTTGACCATTATCTTTTGAAAGGCATAGTCCATTTTTGCTAAAAACCAAATATGGTTCTTGATATGCAACCCTACCGGCATATTGAATATTGATACTGTTGTTGCCGGCAACATTAATTTTATTAAATACCAAAGGTTCAGAAGCGGTTTTACAAGATGATAATGCCAATAACGATAACACAAGAATCAAGCTAAAGATTTTTTTATTATTTAACACAACAGTCTCCTATTATTATTTTAAACTGTTTAACAGCAGATAACGCCACAAATTGCACCTTGATTTTCAACAAGTCTGCGGGCGAATGCAATTCGCCCCCACGAATCCGTAAGGTCTAAAGCTTTACATTTCGTAGGGGACGATGTCCACATCGTCCCGTTTTATCCTCGCACGCACCTTGGGTCAGGCAAGCCATGACCCCTACAACTTTTAATTAAATTTGCGCAGCAAATCACATTTAATTACGCATTACGAATTCATTGTTCAGTTACTACTATAGTTCGGTGCTTCCTTAGTGATATAAATATCATGAGGATGGCTCTCTTTAAGGCCTGCACCTGTTATTTTAATAAACTGCGCCTTGCTGTGCAGCTCGTCTATGGAGTTGCAGCCGCAATAGCCCATTCCGGCTCTAAGTCCGCCAATCATCTGGAAGATGGTTTCAGAAAGCATTCCCTTGTAGGGAACTCTGCCCTCAACGCCCTCAGGTACAAGCTTTTTGGCGTCGGCTTGAAAATATCTGTCCTTTGAGCCGCCGCTCATTGCACCCAGACTGCCCATGCCTCTGTAAACCTTAAACTGGCGTCCCTGATAGATTTCAGAATCCCCAGGGGACTCCTCACAGCCCGCCACAAGCGAGCCAACCATAACGGAATTTGCGCCTGCCGCCATAGCCTTGACTATATCTCCTGAGTATTTAATGCCGCCGTCTGCAATAATTGGAATACCGTGCTTGGCGGCTGCGCTGGCCACGTCATAAATAGCTGTAACCTGAGGTACGCCTATGCCGGCAACCACACGTGTTGTGCAAATTGAACCAGGGCCTATGCCCACCTTTAGAGTGTCTGCTCCTGCGGCTATAAGCTCCTCTGCCGCCGCCGCTGTGGCTATGTTGCCCACGATAAGTGGAATGTTGGGGAATCTGGCCTTAACCTTCTTAGCGCAATTTATAATGCCGATGTGGTGTCCGTGAGCAGAATCCAAGCAGAGCACATCCACCTGTGAGTGCACCAGAGCCTCTACACGCTCTAAGACATCGGCTGTGTTGCCTATGGCTGCGCCTACAATCAGGCGGCCGTTATCGTCCCTTGCAGAATGGGGATACTGCACGGCCTTTTCTATATCCTTAATGGTGATAAGCCCCTTTAAATTGCCGTTATCGTCAACTATAGGCAGCTTTTCAATGCGGTGTGAGCGGAGTATCTCCTGCGCTCCGTGCAGTGTTGTTCCAACAGGAGCTGTGACAAGGTTCTCCTTAGTCATAACATCCTCAACACGCAGTAAAAAGTCCTTTTCGCTCATAAAGCGCAAATCACGGTTTGTAATAATGCCAATCAGCTTGCCGTTTTGGCAGATAGGCACGCCGCTTATCTTATATTTACCCATAAGCGCATCTGCGTCCGCAACCGTATGCCCCGGCTCTAAAAAGAAGGGGTTTGCAATAACGCCGTTTTCAGAGCGTTTAACCATATCCACCATATCGGCCTGATATTCGGCGGGCATGTTCTTATGTATTATGCCAACTCCGCCCTCACGGGCAATGGCAATGGCCATGCGTGTTTCGGTTACAGTATCCATTGCAGCGGTTATAATGGGAGTGTTAAGGCGAAGTGTCTTTGTCAGTTGTGTGCTTATGTCGGCAGCCTTGGGCAAAACCTCCGAATGCCCCGGGATAAGCAGCACATCATCAAAGGTTAATCCCTCTTTTAAGAATTTACAAGGACCTTCCGTATTGAGCATGAGAATTCCTCCTTATTTCGTCCGGTATTTTAAAGATTTTATTTAGTTATTATATCATTTTACCACTTTATTAAGATTTTTGCAAGTGTACAGGCTAAGCCCTAAAGAAAATTTATGAAAATTTAACTTATAGCAGCTTGTATCCCTCTTGCGTTGATGTGGCCCTGTTTTATACTTTAAACTACATTACAAAAACCCTTGCAAAAACTGCAAAAAAGGAGTATAATATTATCATAAAAGGTGATTTCAATGACCTTACTCTCCGCACGCTCAGATTACATTTTTAAATTAATATTTGCCGATGA
>JAISYX010000138.1 GCA_031269595.1 Oscillospiraceae bacterium | reverse complement strand
CTGATAAAGGTGCTGTTCTATTGAGGAATCCAGCAAAAAATCTGTTTTCTCGTAATTAAAGTCATAGGCTGTGTCATCACTGACAACAGCCACAGAGAAAACCCGCCACATCTGATCCTGATACAGCGTATCAAATTGTATTAATGGGTGCGCTCTAAAGTAATCAATATCGGTGTAGCTATTAATTTCAGCAAAAGCACCTCCGCCGGACTTTTTATTGCCGTAAACCACATAATTGCGGTTGGTATCCTCTGCCGCAACTGTGTTGCCTCTGGCAAGATACAGACTGCCGTATTCTGTGGATTCCCTGTTATAATCATGGTCGGCATAAAAATCCTCCCGCTCGGGGAATGTGGATTGCAGCACAGGAAAGGCTATGTCTGAGCTAGGCACGGCAAGCCAGCCCTTTAAATCCTTGTTGTGTTCAAACAGTGCGCCAAGCTTGGGCAGCACGCCCTCAGGCAGATTTATCCCCTCAGCTTGAGCGTTATATAGGGCACGGGTCTCGTTATAAATCCCCTTGGCAGTGTATTCGCCCTCCTTCTCCTTAACCTCTCGAAAGGCTATGTAAAACACAGTAATAAGCACAGCAAGCACAGCCACCGCAACCCCAACACGGATTAGAAGCTGCCTGTTTTTTGAAATACCCCTGCCGTGTATCTCTATGGGCATTTCGTCCTCATCCTCGCCTATTTGAGAGGCAAATTCTGAGAGGTTGAGCGTCCTTTCCATCATGCTTCCAACCTCGCCCGCTGTCAGCTCATAAGCAGGCTCGTCCAAACGGCCTGTGCCTGCGTTGATATAGGTAAGGCCATAAATAGCCGAATAGAACTCCGCAGCAGAACCGCCCAGCATGTCCGAGAGCTGTGCCTCGTTGCCCGGCAGAGCTATAATGCACTGTGTGCCGCTTGCCATAGCAAGGCCGTCGGCCCCGCCCAAGCGGCTGTAAAGCACCTCTGAGCCCTGCAAGCTGGGCTGTGGAAGGGTGCGAATGGTATCCAGAATAAAGACAGAGCGGCTGCGGCCGGCCTCCTCCGCAGGTATGCCGAGGGCACGGGAAAGCACCCGCACGGTGTTATCACTGCCAGGGGAATCCAAGCCGCCTGAAATAAGGATAAGCTCACTATCCTGCACAGCACGTGAGAGCGCACGGGTAAGCTCGGCGGGGTTGCCGGCAGAGACAGTTCCGCCAAGCACCACACCGTATTTAGCCAAGCCGCTGCGCACAATCTTTTCATTGACTTGGGTGTTTATAGACTTGTAAAAGATTAGTTTTGTTCGCAAATTGAGTCCCTCTATTTAGTCAAACTCGTTTGTAGGGGCGAAGGTGAAAATTTAGTCTTAGTAAGCTATTAGAGGGCACGGCATGCCGTGCCCCACCAGCTTTTAGATATGCATCCTTTTAGAGTTATATTGTAGCACATTCCCAGATAAAAGTCAAATTTGCTGTGATTTTAAACGGGATTTTGTGCTCTAAAAACGGCTAAGGCATAGGCTTTGTAGGTGGGCTGGTATGTTAACAAGAAGTTTACATATATGTTTTTTTCAATGCGTAATTCGTAGTGCGTAATGCATAATTGGATGTGAATTTGCTGCGCAAATTTTAGTTAAAGAGTTGTAGGGGACGATGTCCACATCGTCCCGTTTTCCCAAGCTTCGCAGATATTCACGGGATGATGTGGACATCATCCCCTACAAACCAGCTATACCCCATTGTTATTTCTCTCACCGGTGGTGAGAGTTTTAATATTCTGCCATGCCATTTTAATCAAAATTTGCGCAGCAAATCACCACAATTACGCATTACGAATTGAATTACGGCTTCATCTTAAAGCTAAACCCTTTTGGGAACACCACATTTTCGGCGGCCTTGGCCGAGCTTACGTCTATCTTATCCTCGCCTCTGCGCAGCTTTCTTGCAACCACTATTGTTCTGTAATCCTTGCGCTCGTAAGAGCAGGTTTGCAGGGTTATAATCTGGTCGTTTTCGTTGGCTGTATAGGGTGTATCCACAATAGAGCGGGACTTTACCGCCTCAATAAACTCATCAAATTCCTGCCCGTTTTCAAACTTAACCTGAGTGTAATCAAAATAGCTGCTGCTGGTGGTTACGCCTGTGCACTTCATAACAGATATAACAACCCACTGGCCTCTGTCATATATAGTATCCATGCGTATAACGGGGGTCTTTTTATAAAAGGCGAGGCTGTCGTACTTTAACAAATCGGCAAACATTGCGCCGCTGCGCATATGATGCCCGTAAGCAACCAAATTGCGGCTTGAAAGGGCACTTTCACGTGTGCTTAAATCCATGCGGTAATCAAAAAAGATTGAGCCGTTGGGGTTATATTTGCCGTCTATTCCCGAATGTATGAAGAAGTTATTATCCTTGACTACAGGCTGCACCACAGGATAATTAATGCGTGTGCCCGGCACCTCTATCCAGCCCTTTACATAGGGGAACTTTGCAACCAGCGATTCAAAGGCCACCAGCACGCCGTTTTCGTTGCGCATATCATCTCCAAAGGAGCTGTTAATCCATATGCCCTCCTCGGCAGAGTGTGTATCGGCATCTACTAAGCCTCTTAAATCGTCATAGCCCTGATTATTCATAAGGGGCACTATAACCAAGTTATCAAACAGGTATCCTGACGAAAACAACACACCTATAAGAGCCACGCACAGCAATATTCTGCGCAGCTTATCGCTCCAAATCTCCCCTTTTTCTTCCCCCTGATTTACAAATACCCTTCCGTATGGCACAAACCTTGTCTGTTTCATTGCTATACCTCCTTGAGTGTTGTTAATGCCAGCTTTATCGCATAGTTAACAGCGTAATTTCTTACCTGCTCCCTCTCATAACCCGTGCGATTTATAAGCTTTGAGACTGTTCCCGTTTTACTTGCAACAGCTATAAATACAGTGCCTGCAGGCAGCTCCTCTGTGCCGCCGCAAGGCCCTGCTATGCCCGTAATTCCTATACCTAAATCTGTGCCTGCCAAGTCTCTAACCCTCTCGGCCATTACCCTTGCCGTTTGATGGCTGTAAACGCCGTATGCATCAATTATTTTACGGGAGACACCCAGCAGCTTGACTTTTTGCTCTGCAGAGTAGCTAACCACCCCCAGCGGGAAGACCTCAGACGCACCGGAAATATCGGTTATGCGCTTGGCCAGCAGCCCACCTGTGCAGGATTCGGCCGCTGCAAGGCTTTTGCCCTTTGCTTTAAGTGCCAGCACAAGAGCCTCCTCCAGGCCGGCTACATCCTCGCCGTATATATTATCCCCCAAAATCTCCCGTATTTGCATTAAAATGGGATTTATTAATGCCTCGGCCTCATTTTGTGAAGCTGCCCTTGCAGAGATACGCACAAGCACCTCGCCATCCTTTGCATAGGGGGCGACTGTGGGGTTTTGCAGGCGGAAAAAGCCTGCGAGCAGGTCGTCTACCTTAGATTCACCCACCCCGAATATCTTTAGCCCAACTGAGTGTATTATGCCTGTTTCAAAGCTTTTTAGCAGGAAGGGCACAACGGCAGCCTCAAACATGGGCTTTAGCTCCTTGGGCGGCCCGGGCAAAAGTATAAGGGACTTGCCCTCCTTTTGCATTACGCAGCCCGGAGCAGTGCCGTGCTCGTTGGGCAGGATAAGCGCACCCTCGGGAATATCCGCCTGTAACAGGTTGTTTGCGGACATCTCCCAGCCCATAGCCTCAAAGCGGGAGCGTATGCGTTGCTCACACTCTGCGTTGCGTACAAGCTTAAAGCCCAGAGCCTGTGCGGCTGTTTGCTTGGTTAGGTCGTCAACTGTGGGGCCAAGCCCGCCTGTTATTATTATCAGGTTGCTGCGCTCTAAGGCCTGCTTTAGCAGTGCCTCAAGGCGGGCGGGGTTATCCCCCACGCTGCTTTGATAATACACGGCTATGCCCAATTCCGCCAGCCTTTTAGAGAGGTATTGGTGATTAGTGTTGAGTATATCTCCCAAAAGCAGCTCGGTGCCCACATTTATTATCTCAGATTTTGCTGTAATTTGCAAGGTGTATCAGCTCCTAAATTTAAATATAGTCAAACCGCTTGAAAAGCGGCGCAGGATTTGCGAGGATATTTTGTGTCTGGCAAGGATGACGACGCAGGCTTGCTGACGCAAGTCAAGGAGGAAGACGCAGCTAGGCGCAAAATAGTCCGCAAAGACAAGTCGCTTTTGGAGCGGTTCGACTATGTTACTACACTTTCCATCAAATCCAAACAACCTTAGCCTCTGCAACAGCCTTTTCAAGCTCAGCCTCAAGGCTTAGCTTTTCCTCCTCCGCCTCTACAGCTGGCAGATTAGGCTTTGTTTTTGGGTGCTTGGGAGTAAATACCGTGCAGCAATCCTCATAGGGCAATATGGAGGTTTCAAAGGTGTCTATTTTGCGGGAGATTGTTATAATCTCATCCTTATCCATGCCTATTAAGGGGCGGAATACGGGCATTTCTGCAATTATATCGGTGCAGGCCAGAGCCTTCATGGTCTGGCTGGCCACCTGCCCCACGCTCTCGCCTGTTATAAGAGCCTCACAGTTCTCTTGCCTTGCGATTCTTTGGGCTATGCGCATCATGTATCTGCGCATTATTATAGTAAAGTAATCCTCATTGCACAGGTCTTTAATCTCTTCCTGTATCTTTGTAAAGGGCACCACAATAAGCTTGATTGAGCCTGCGTACAGGCTAACCCTGCGCAATAGCTCCGCAACCTTATCCTCTGCCCTTTGGCTGGTGTAGGGCGGGCTTGCAAAGTGTATTGCCGTTAGCGCAACGCCCCTTTTAGACATCATCCAGGAGGCCACAGGGCTGTCTATACCGCCCGAAATCATCACGGCCGCCCTGCCGCCTGTGCCCACAGGCAAGCCGCCTGCTCCTGCCCTTGCACCGCCGTGTATATAGGCAAGCTTATCCCTCACCTCTATGTGCACGGTGAGCTGTGGCTTATGTACATCAACCGCCAGATGGGGGTATTGCTCTATGAGGTAATCCCCCGCTGTACGGCATATCTCCGGAGAGGTTAAGGGGAACTTTTTATCTGAACGCTTGGCCTCCACCTTAAAAGTGGCGGTGGATTCCAGCTCATCCTTTAAATATTCCGCTGCAACGGGGAGTATTTGCTGCATATCCTTTTCAACAACAGCACAGCGGGAGTAGCCCACTATACCAAAAGCCCTTGCTACAGCGGCCTCTGCGGCCTCAAAGTCAAAGGCCTCATCAAGGGGCTTAAGCTCTATGGTGGATTGCGCAGGGAAGAACTCCACCCTGCCCAGCGGCTTTAATGCTCGCTTAAGATTTTTAATTAGAACATCCTCAAAGCTGCGGCGATTAAGGCCTTTTAGAACAAGCTCACCGCATTTAACCAATATTACCTCTCTCACACCTTGCTCCTTGCTATAGTATTTAGTCCTGATTTAATGCCGCTGATAAGTGCAGCTATATCTTCTTTTGAATTATATTTAGAAAAACTTATGCGCAGAGCGGAGTCCGCCCTTTCACGGGGGAGAGCCATAGCCTCCAGAACGTGGCTGGGCTTGCCCTTGGCGCAGGCTGAGCCTGAGGAGACATAAACGCCCTGTGAGGCCAGATGGTGCAGCATAGTCTCGCTCCTAATGCCTACAACTGAAAAGTTGATTATACATGGCAGAGCATCCTCCGGTGAGTTGATAATCACCTCTTCAAACTCCTTTAAGGCCTCTCTTGTGTGTAAATTAAGCTCTGTGAAAAGGCTCTTGTTATCCTCCGCCTTCGCGGCGGCAACTCCAAATGCCCCTATTAGAGGCACGGCCTCTGTGCCTGTGCGCAGGTTTTTCTCCTGCCCGCCCCCAAAGGTTCGGGAGGCAAGATGCAGCCCCTTGCGCACATACAGCGCACCCACGCCCTTTGCTCCGTGTATCTTATGGGCGGAGACGCTCATTAAATCAACGCCGAATTTTGCGGGGTTCAAGGGCAGCTTGCAAAAGGCTTGCACGGCGTCTACATGGAGCAGTGCAGGTGCTTTTTTAAGCTTGATTGCCTTTGCGGCATACTCCCAAGGCTGTATAGTTCCAACCTCGTTGTTAACAGCCATTATACTGACAAACACCGTGCTGCTGTCCACCGCCTCCAGAATATCCTTTTCGCTTATGCGCCCCCAGGCATCGGGCTTGAGATAAACAGCCTCACAGCCCTGTTTTTCAAGGCTTTTAACCGCCTCCAGAACAGAGGAGTGCTCAATGGCAGTTGTGACTATCCTGCCGCCCCTGCGCTTTGCAGCGGCACTTAACACAGCCAGATTGTTGGCCTCTGTGCCCCCAGACGTGAAGTAAAGCTCCTCTGCCTGTGCAGAGAGGCGGGCGGCCACGGCCTCCCTTGCCTTTTTGAGCTCACGCTCGGCCTCTGTGCCCTTGCTGTGCAGAGAGGAGGGGTTGCCGTAGCATTCCAGCATAAGCATTGCGGCCTTTTCGGCGGCCTCCGGCAGCACTTTTGTTGTTGCGCTGTTATCAAGATAGATTTCCTTCACAGGTTCATTCCCCTTGTGTGATTATACTTATGCACATTATTACATGAAACTTTAAATCATTCAACCTTATAAACGCTTTCATGTAACAATGTTCTCTCAGGCATCGGCAATCTTGCTGCCGCTAATGCCGTGAGGTTATTATTACATGAAACTTTAAATCATTCAACCTTATAAATGCTTTCATGTAACAATGTTCTCTCAGGCATCGG
>JAISYX010000006.1 GCA_031269595.1 Oscillospiraceae bacterium | reverse complement strand
CCTGAATTCTCCGATTTTCTTCTAACCTTCAGCAACCCGTTATTCGGCGTGCTGGCCGGAATGATTTTTACAGCAGTCATTCAAAGCTCCTCTGCTTCTATAGGGGTTTTGCAGTCTCTTTCTTCTACAGGAGCACTTACAATGGGGTCTGCCATGCCTATTATAATGGGCATGAACATAGGCACCTGCATAACGGCATTGCTCTCTAGCATTGGGGCTAACAAAAACGCCAAAAGGGTAACAGCCGTGCACTCCTGCTTTAATTTGATAGGCACGCTGCTATTCCTTATATGTATGTACGGCTTGGGGAATCTCTTCTTCCACAGTTATATAGGCAAGCTGTTTGAAGAAGAGGCGGGCTATGCCAACATTGCCTTATTCCACACCATATTCAACGTGATTACTTCAGTTTGTCTGCTGCCCTTTACAAGGCAGCTTGAAAAGCTCTCGCATCTTATTATCCGTGATAAGGACAGCTCAGGTGAAAAAACAGTGCTGCTTGACGAAAGGCTTCTTTTAACACCCTCCTTTGCCGTGCCGGAGTGCCACAAGGCTATAATTCAAATGGGCTCTATGGCGCAAAAAAGCTTAGTTGAGGCCTTAAGCCTGATTGAGGGCTATAACGCCAAAACTCACGAGCAAATAAAGCATCTGGAAAAGGAGATAGATATATATGAGGACAAGGTTGGGGCATTTCTTATAAAGCTGGCGGCAAAGGAGCTTAACCATGCCGATAGTGCTGCAATTTCTAAGCTTTTACACATAGTAACAGACATAGAGCGCATAGGCGACCACGCTGATAATATAGCCGTTTTAATGTTTGAAATGAGCAATAAGTCCTTGGCCTTTTCCCCTCAGGCTAAGGCGGAGCTTTCTGTTATATGCGAGGCCTTAAAGGAGGTTATGTCTATCACCTTTAATGCACTCAAAACCAACGATGTAGAGCTTGCTTTAAATGTAGAACCTCTTGAGGAGGTTATAGACGAGCTGCAGGCAGAGCTGCGTACAAGGCATATAGAAAGGCTTAAGGATAGAACCTGTTCAATTGAGCTGGGCTTTTTGCTCTCCGATTTGCTCAATGGCCTTGAGCGCATTTCTGACCACTGCTCCAACATTGCTGTAACTATAATTCAGGGTGAAAATGAGAACTTTGATGCCCACGAATATTTGCACAAGCTTCACCACTCTCAGGACGAGCACTATGTTAAAACCCATGAGTATTACGAGGAGAAATTCAACCTGAGCGCAGCTGCTGTTTAAGGATTGACACCGCAACCTATTCATGCTAAAATGATAATATCAAAATTTGAAAGGATGTACTATTTATGTCAAAAGCTATCAGGGTATTTTCAGTTGCCCTTGCGTGTGTGCTCATGCTCTCTCTGTTTGCCTGTTCAAAAGGGGAAAAGAAGGCCGCTTCAAAGGAATTTTCAGCAATTGCAGGCAATTGGATTGCCGATAAAGCTCACGCTCTGGGTCACACCTATGTAGACAGAAGCTCAGATGAGCCCAAAATCCACACCCTCACAGACGAGGAGATGGACGGCACAAAAATTCAAATAGGAACTGACGGAAGCCTTAAGTTTGAAAGTCTTGGCAAGAGCTTTAGCGGCACACTCAAGCTTTATCAGGCAGACAGCAACTGGTTCGACCTTACCTTGAGCGGGGAATCCACGGCCACAGGCACTGTGCGCCTGGACGGCGACAAGCTCAATTTTGACCTGCGCACCGACACAATGACCTATAGCCTTATAGCAGTTAAGGCATAAACAGCATAACAAAACAACACCCCTCAGGAACGCTCGGCCGTTCTTGAGGGGTGATTTAATTTGAAAATACTTCTGAAAGATAGAGACGCAGGCACAACAGTCACTTTTTAATGCACTGTTGGTGTGCGGTTCTCTAACACATGGTGTTTATGCTACAAGTTTTAACCTTTTGCCAAGCTCATAAACTGCCTTGCTTATTGCAGTTCCTACAATCAAGCCCGCTGCGGCCTCCCATAACCCGTTAACAGCAACTATGGTAACAAGAACATCCTTTAACGTTAAACTCGCACCTGAAAGGCTAACCCAAGCATCAAGAACAGTGCCGTTATATAGCAGAATTAGTGCCGATATAAACAGCACTGTGTTCAATAAAGGCCCTAATAGGCTAACCACTGCAAGGCTGAAAAATTTGTGCTTATCAATTTTGGATAAGCCCTTAAAAATCAGGCCTGCCAAAAAGCCCACAAGCACTCTGGGGACTATGCACATCACACCGTAAAAAAGCGGGTTTGCCTCTAAAAACAGTGCACCCTGTCCTGTTATAATGCCGTGTATTACGCTGGATATACCAAACACCAAGCCCAAAACAGCACCGTCAAATGGGCCAAGCACAATTGCTCCCACCACCACAGGTATGGTTAAAAAGGTTATTGAGAATAGGGGAAGATTTAAATATCCAAGGGGTGTAAAGGTGAGCAGAAGAATAATAGCCGCAAATACACCTAACAGGGTTAATCTTACCGTTGAATTTTTTACTTTCATAATTTACCTCCGCTGTTGCTCCCTGTAATGGGATGCAACGCATATGTTATTATTTATTATGGCCGCCCGCTTCCGAGTTAGGCGGTTGAATACAAGCTAAACTGCAAGATGCAAGAGACAAGAAGTAAGAAGCAAGATCTGGCTCCCTCTTGGAGGGAGGCTGGGTTTAAACCACTTTTTATTTAAATTTGCCGCAGCAAATTCACCTTCATTTTCAATTTTCAATTGTGTCCCTCTATTTACGCACTCGCTCCGTAGGGGCAGACCTATGTGTCTGCCCAAGGACAGGAATTTTGCGGTAATCTGGGCAGACACATAGGTCTGCCCCTACGGTTTTTAGAGGAATTCAATTGTAAAAATCGATTCATCGGTTTTTACAATATATAATCCTCAAGCCGTCCAGCACTAGGTTTTCATCATAGATAACCTCGCTGCTGCAATGCTTGATTACCTCCTCCGCAAGGCCGCCTGTGGCCACAACATTAACTCTTGAGCCAAGCTCCTTTTCTATTCGGAGTATCATTCCGTCCAGCATGGCGGCAGTGCCAAAAATCAAGCCTGACTTGATTGAATCTACCGTGTTTGTGCCTATAACGCTCTTAGGTGCGTCTATGCTCACCTGAGGCAGCAGGGAGGTTCTATCGACCAATGCGTTAAGAGAGGTTTGAATGCCCGTGTGTATGCTCCCCCCACGCATATGACCCTCTTTATCAATTATGCTTATTGTTGTAGCTGTGCCTAAATCGCACACAACGCAGGGGTATGGATACCTTGCAACGGCGGAGACAGCTCCCGCAACTAAGTCCGCACCCAATTGAGCGGGGTTGTCTATTCTTATATCAAGCCCTGTTTTAACCCCTGGGCCTAAGATTAAAGGAGTGATACCCAGTGCCTTTTTAACCGCCTTGCAAAGTCTTTGACTAAGCTGCGGCACAACAGAGGAAACTATAGCACCCTCCGGCTTTTCATCTGGATTGGCCGTGCGTATATCATATATATTCTTTATTTCAACTGCGTACTGGTCTTCCATGCGCATTGTATCTGTTGCAATGCGGCTGGTAAAGAGCAGCTCCTCACCCCTGTATGCCCCAAAGGTTATGTTGGTGTTGCCTACATCAAATGCTAAAAACACGTTTACTCTTCCTTTCTAAAAAGGCCCTGTAATAGACTTTTTGCCTGTATCGTAAAGATAATAGGCGGTAAGCTCCGGTACTTTGGAATCCTTGGTTAAAAATGTGCCTATCTCTATTTGCATAACCCACTGGTCAACCATGGTGAGCTTGCTAACCTTTTTATAAAATATCTCCCCGCCTGTGTAGAAGAACTTGGTGCTGTTCTCCATTGGCCAGCTGTCCTTTTCGTTAACCTGCGCCTCTGTTAAATTTACAGCTGCAATTTCAGAATCCCGCAGCAAAAAGCCAAGCTCTGCGCTGGAGGGCGGTATTAGCATATTGCTGACAGGAGCTTCAATAAACTCCTTTGTTAGGCCTGTCTTTTTGTTAAATACAAGGCTGATATACTCCCAGCCATTCTTAGTTGCCTCAAAATAGATATAATCGCCGCTGCGCCCATAGGTCTCTACCACACTAACGGTGTACTCACCCTTAAGGGTGTACAGCACGGCTGTTTCATTGGAATGTTTTTCGCACAGCTCGGTTTTAACCTTGGCGGCGGCCTTTGCATCAAGAGATTCCCCCTCCAGCTTGCCTGTTATGCGGTAGCTGTAGGTGCGAAAGGGCAGCTCCAGTATAGTTTCCTCCCTGCCTATCCGTTTATCCTCCTCATAATCCAGCCTTACTCTAGGCAGACAGGAGCTTAAGAGGAATAGACACAGGAGTAGCAGGACTGCTGATTTTAGTTTTTTCATGCTGTGCTCCTCTATTAGGATTTTTTCTTAAACACAAACCTCTTTTGCACAAAAAAGCTTATAAAGAACAAAATACCGTCCACCACAGCCTTTATAGCAACATCCCAGAATCCCCAAGAGCTTAAGGCCTTAACAAGGTGTGTGACTAAAAATGCGCTAAGCAAGGCCTGTATTACAAACAGCAGAGCGTACCCCAAAAATTGCCGTGCTCTGCCCGCTTTGCCCGCCTTAAACACCATGTTCTTGTTTAAGGTAAAGTTAACAGTGCCTGATATAACTCTGGCACAAATGGTAGCAAGGAAGATTTCGTTGGGCAAGCCAAGGAACAAAAGCTTTGAAAACAGCAAAAACATCACCATATCTATCCCCGCTGAGAGCAGGGAGGAAAGCGAGAATTTAACCAGATTCCAAACCACCTTAAGGCTGTCCTTAACAGGGTTAAAATTGGAGGTTTTATTTTCGTCTATATAAACAGTTTCAATTCCGATTTGCACAAACTGAACCTTTTCTTTGGCAAGCTGCGTTAAAAAGTTCATCTCATATTCAAAGCGTTCGCCCTTTATTTGCAAAAGCTCCTTATAAAAGCTTGCAGAAAAGCCACGCAAGCCTGTTTGAGTATCCCTGCATTTTACTCCTGTTGAAAGGGCAAAGAGCCTTGCTGTAAAGCGGTTGCCAACCCTGCTGCGCAGGGGAATCTTCTTTGATTTAAAGCACCTTACGCCCAGCACAAGAGCCTTAGGGTTAGCCCTTAGAGCTGCTACAATTTTTAATATATCGTCGGGGCGGTGCTGGCCGTCTGCGTCTGCTGTTACCAATCCCATGGCATTGGGATATAGCTCCATGCAGGCCTTAATTCCGCTTTTTATGCCCTTGCCCTTGCCCTGATTAATAGCATGGGTTATCAGCTTGCAGCCCTTGGCTTGCAGCTCTTTAAAGATGGAGCCGCACTCCTGCCTGCTGCCATCGTTTATTATTATAATACGCAAAGCCCCCTCCCTCTCTCTAAGCTCTTCCACAAGCTTTAAAAGGCGGGAATCGGGGTTGTATGCGGGAATAACTATTATTATATCTTCCATATTCAACACCATGTGTTTATAAATTTTTACTTCTATGAGCCAAGTCGCTTTTAAGTGCTTGGACTATTAATGTAAATTATACCATATATGGGTGAATTAGTACAGTTATTTATAATTAATTTACAATTAATTTGTCCATCTCTTTTCTCTTTAATATAATATACGCAATAGAGGCCGCTATTATTGAAATCAAGGTGATAATTGTACCGGTTTTAACTCCCGGGGGCGTAAATGAGAACTCAATGTGATTTGCTCCCTCCTCCAGCTCAACCCCTATAAAGGCATTGTTAAGCAGAGGCGTTATCTCGGCATTTTTGCCGTTAACGGTTATGCTCCAACCGCTGTTATAGGGTACAGAGGTGAACAGCAGCTTATCCTTTTCGGCTGTTGTTTCAACATAAAAACGGGTTAGATCCTCCGCCTCTATTGTAACGGTATTTTCCTTGATTTTGTTAACAAAGTCCAGCAGGCTTTGATAATTGAGATAACAAAAACTCGGTGTAAACGAGAGCTCGTGCTCAAATTCTATGCGAATTTGAAATTCTTTGCCCCTGCCGTTTGTGCAAAGCAGATAAGGGAAGGCACTCTCATATTTAAATACGTTTTCAACCTCTTCGCCGTTTATGGTAAGCTTTGCATTGCTGCCCTTTGACTCAGGCTTTATATATAGATAAAAAGGGTCGTTCCTTGTCACCTTTATGCTCATTGTCACAGCAGAGGCTCGGTTGTGGTTTATAGTTTTTAATATGCACTTATCATATTTGCCCATGTTTATGTCTGCATTGTCAAGTGTGCAGGTGTAATCTGAGGAAACAAAAACTCTGGGGCGGCCCGCTCCCCCTGAGCCCAGCATATCACTTATCAGCTTCTCTTGAACCAAAAAGGGGTTGCGCTCACTCAGCGTGTTGTTCTCCAACCGCATATCAACCTGATAGGCCAGAGGCAGAACATCATCATTTGTCAGCAAATCAAAGTTCCTTGTTTTAAAGAAGGGGCTGTAGCCGTATATAAGCTTGCCCTTGCTAAGCTTGTATTTAACACTGAAAAGGGCGTCTGACGCCATGGTAGAGCCTGTATTTGAAACCCACTGCTTCCTGCCGCTTTCCACCTGATAGCCCATGCGCGCAAGAGCCTCGTTTAAAGCCCCGCCCTCGTTGGGTGAGTAGTGGCTTATACCCTTATAATGCCCTGCCAGGGAGTCGTTAAGCCCCCAATAAAAGTCCTTTTCCATTCTATAAAAATTGCGGTCTATGGCATTTATGGCCGCCGTTGCCTCACGATAATCCTGTGAGACGGCAACGTATTCATGTCTGGATTTTGTGCCCTCTGCATCATCTGTGCGGTAGAGTAATATTGCGGCATTGGCTGTGACATCTGCAAAGGCAAGGCCTATAAGCAGATAATGCAGCAGCTTAATCTTGCTAAGATAGCGGGAAAAGCTATGCAAAAGCACCATGCTTAAAATAATAAAGATAAGACTTACAGCAAAGGCCGCACCGTTTATAAGATTATCCCCTGAAAGAAAGAAGGCAATAAACAAATAGCCTGCCAGCGCAATAGCTGTTATTATGCAGGTTTTAAACTCGACCCCCTCCAAATTCATAAAGCCCCTGCAGGCAACCGCTACTAAAAAGAAGGAGATTACAAAGGTATAACGCCCCAAGAAGGTGTCTGCCCCGCCGAATAGCTGCCACATGGAGTTTGTGGGCAGCAGCAGCATACTAAGCAGCATTAGGCCTGCAAAAACAGCGTATACAAGCTTCTGCTTCTTTTCTATCCTTTTATTTGCAAAGTAAACAGGAATTAATATAAGGGTGATAACACCGCAATAAAGGTTGGGGAAGCGGTTGTGCGTCATTCCGCTGAAAGCACCGTTAAAAAGCATCTCAGGCATTCTTACAGGCGAAAAGGCAAAGCCCAGCTCCGGCAGCTTGCTGCCTAGCAGAGTTCCGTCATTTATAGAATATATAACAGGCAGCAAAACCACAGCCGAAATCCCCAAGGCCAGCAGGGTACACAGCAGGAATTTGCAAAAGCTCAGCAGCGTCTTTTTCCATTCCTCAAGCTTATGAAAGCCTATGGCTACCGCCCAAAAGCTAAAAAATGCAAACAATATTACAATATAAGACATGTAATACTGGGTTACAAATATATAGGTAAGGCTTGCCACCAAGCCCCAGCATCTCCCGTTTTTGATAAGCCTATGCACTGAATATATAACCAAGGGCAGCACCATAAGTGCGTCATGCCACATTAAATTAGGATAAAACAGCACCGACCAGCTCATCATTGAATAAAACAGCGAAAAGGCAAGCCCCGTGAGTGCATTTGCCTTTAGCACACTGCGTGCATAAAAGGTAAAGGTGAGCCCGCTTATACCTGTTTTTATAATAAGAATGAGTGCTATAGCCTCAACTATAAAGCGTTCAGGGAACACCAGAGTTATAATGTTAAAGGGGCTTAGCAGGCAATAGGATAGTATGCCGAAAAAGTTAAGACCCATTCCCGCATTCCATGAAAAGAAGATGCTCTGTCCGCCGTGCATTATATTGCGGTATTCGCTGAATATCTGTATATATTGCTGAGCTAAATCGGAGGTGAGCAGCGACTTGCCTCCAAATGGATACAGGCCAAAAATAATAAAGGCAATACCCATTGATAAAGAGGACAGCAAGAATGCCTCTAAATAAATTCTTCTGCTCAGCGCAATACGGCGCAAGGTATCCAACACTATCCCCCCACTCATTTGTTATAGTTTTTTCATTATATAGATTAAGCTTGTATTGGTAATTATATCACGCCCTTTAATCACTTTCAAACAAATAAAATTCATATTTTGTAGTGATTTAATTCAAAACTTTTGTTAAGGATTAGGCAATCTTGACATGCACAGATTGTGTGCTAATCTTGATATAATTTATCAGAATTTGATATTATCACTGTGATTATTGTGAATTCTTGAAAATCAAAGTGATAATTTTGCTATTTTATTGAAATCTTTCGTCAAATATACCTTATATACGGGTTGTTTTTTAAACGTTTTGCTGTAATTTTTACAAACTTTGCTATAATTACTTATAAATTTTTACATACGTCTTGACAAACTTAGACGGAATATGTATAATTATTGTAGGTTAATTGGTTAATTTTATCAAAATGGAGGTTGAAAAATCATGAAAAAACGAATCTTGTCAATTTTACTAACAGTGTGCCTTCTCTTCTCAACATCTGCATTCTCCCTGCAGAGCTATGCAGCAGCTGAAAGCACAGCACCAACAGAAAAACTATTGATTGAGGAATCACTCGCACTTGCGCCACGGGCTGCCGCTGTGAAGGGCACAAACAGTGTGTTCCGTTCACCGGCCGCTGCACCTGCAATTTACGACCCCAGAGAATCCGACAGCGTTACCCATATTAAAGATGCAGGCACACGCAATATCTCTTGGGCTTATGCCGCAGTAGGTGCCCTTGAGAGCTATCTGCTCAAAAACGGCTTAGACTCCAGCAGTTATTCTGAGAATTTCTACAATTACCGCACAGCAGAAAACGCCTTTGGCGATGCAGTCAACCCAAGCCACACAAGGCGTCAGCTAGACAGCTTTGGCTATAACACCTGGACGCTTTCAAAAATCCCCCTTAATCAAATGACAAACTGGGTAGGCCCCGTGCCGGATTCTGACTTCTCTGATCTTATCACTGGTCCTATTGCACCAGCAGACTTAGAAATTCCCGCAGCTTGGCATGTTCAAAGCTACACAGAACTGCCTAAATACAAATTTACATCAGAGGATGACGGCATTATACCTCTTGCTGTTCAAACTGCAAGAGTTGCCGAAATTAAAAGCCTAGTGCAGGAGACAGGTGCTGTTATCACCGCAACAATAGATCCTGATAAAACAAGCTTTGCCAAGCCCTCTACCTACAGCTCTTACACACCCAACACTTCAGACGGCTATATTTATCCCGACTTATATGTTGATATTATCGGCTGGGACGATACCTTCCCCAAGACAAGCTTTAAGGTAACCGCCCCCGCAGACGGTGCTTTTATTGTCAAGGCCAGCAAGGGCTCAGAATGGTATGACCAGGGCTACTTCTACATTTCATACTACGACCGCTATCTGGCGGACACCAAGGGCTTCGCAATCACCTCTGTTGAGTCTGCTTCAAATTATGACAGAATTTACACCAACACACACGCAGAAGTAGATTCCACCTTGGGCTTTCTTGCACCAGACAAATCATATGCCAGCAGCGTATATACAGCCAATGTTTATCCTGTTGTTCAGGCCCCTATAACACAGAATCAGTTTATTAAGGCTGTTGGCTTAACCACCGCACAGTATGACACAGCTTATGAAATTTATGTCAACCCAAACAACAGCACTCTTAGCTCGGCTTCACTTCTCCTCGTGGCCTCAGGCACAATAGCAAATCCAGGCTACACCACAGTTGAATTTGACGAGGTGCTCATTTCTGCCTTAGCGCAAAAATTTGCCGTTGTTGTCAAGTATGCTGTTGCAGCCGACAGAGTTGCTGTTCCCATTGAATCCACAGACATAACCCCCGCAATCCCCGTTAATGCCGGCGAGAGCTTCCGCAATGTCAGCGGCCTTGACGGAACTTGGGGAGACCTTTACACCAGCACTCCAAAAACACATTTTACCTTTAAGGCCTTTACCTATAATCAGGATATACCTGTTACAGGCGTAAGCGTTAACAAAACCAGCATTACTCTGCAGCGCAATGAGGAGGCCATTATTACGGCAACCGTTGTGCCTGAAAATGCAGCCAACAAAAATATACTGTGGACAAGCTCTAACTCAGCTGTTGCCACAGTAGATGCCAATGGTATAGTTACAGCAAGGGGCGTTGGCTCTGCTGTTATAACAGTAAGCACCGTAGACGGCAACTTTACAGCCACAACCAATATTAATGTAGGCCCCATTTTGGCAAAGGGAGTTACCTTCCTGCCGGAGGGTGCAGAGCATGTTGATGTGGTATTAGGCGATACTCTTACTCTTGATTGGAGCTTGCTCCCCGCCGATGCGGATAATCAAAATGTAAGCTTTGAGTCTGACGACACCGCCATTGCAACAGTTAGCAGTACAGGCCTTGTAGAAGGGCTGGAGCTTGGCTCAACCACAGTTACCATTACTACAGCCGAGGGGAATCACACAGCCACTATTACAGTAAATGTTGTGCCTGTGCCTATCCCTGAGAGCGATATTATTCTTAACAAGAGGAATGTTACCCTTGTAGTGGGCGGAACAGATACCCTTATTGCAACTGTTCTTCCTGCCGAATCCACCTTTAAAACCGTTGCTTGGAGCAGCGATAACGAGGCAATTGCCACAGTTGACTCACACGGCAAGATTACCGCAACAGGTCTTGGCGTAGCTACAATTACAGCAAGCACCGTTAACGGCCATACCGTAACAGCAAGGGTGTTTGTAGGCGATGCAACATCTCCGGTAATCAAGGTTGAAAAGGGCGTGCTGGGAAGACCAAATCAAGAAATTTCAGTTACTGTAAGCGTTGATAATAACCCGGGCGTTGTTAACACCCGCTTTAGCGTAAGCTTTGACACAACCAAGCTACAGCTTTTGAGTGTTGAAGACAAAGGACTGTTTGGCGATAGCGCATTTTTGAGCAGTCCCAATTACGCATCACCTTATGTTCTTTTCTGGAATGATTCACTTGCTACAGTCGATTACACCGCCAACGGTGCAATTGCTACACTTAAATTCAAGGTTCTGGGGGGAGCGAGCCTTGGAGAGACACCTATATCGGTTTCTTATCTTATAGGTGACATTCACAACACAGCTGCCGACCCTGTGCCCTTCTTAACGCAGAATGGTTCAGTTATAGTGCAGAGTGTTCTTTTAGGCGACGTAGACGGAGATGGCGAAATTACACTTAAAGACGCAACTCTTCTTGCAAGATGGCTTGCAAACTGGCCTGGAGATATTAGTCAGGCAGCCGCCGACATAGACGGCGACGGAGAAATTACCGGCTTGGATTTAACCCTGCTTAACCGCTTCTTAGCGGGCTGGGATATTCCGCAGCTGGCAAACCAGTAATTAATCAAAAAGCCCTGAAAGTCCTCGGACTTTCAGGGCTTTTTTTAATGCATAATTATTGTTAGTTAATTTTCAACTTTTAACTTTCAACTTTCAATTATTGAGGCTCTTCCTCAATTAGTTTTCTCCGGCAAGCTTATATTCAGCTCTATAACCTGATTATCACGTGAGACCACCAGCTTTATATTATCTCCAACCGAGAGTGTGCTTAAAATCGAGTTTATGTCTGAGTTCTGGAGAATCTCCTTGCCGTTTGCGCTTATTATTCTATCGCCAGACTTCAAGTCTGAGGACTGTGTTGTGGTTCGCAGCACATAAACTCCCAGCTGCTGCACTCTGTACATCATGGCGGTTTGGATGTCGTTTATCTCAACCAGCTCTGCGCCAAGCTCCACTCTGCCCTTTACATAGCCGTTTTCGATAAGCTGCGGAGCAATATCCTTAACCAGATTGGCAGGAATCGCAAAGCCCAGACCCTCTATACCTGTGCCTGAGGATTTGGCGTTAACTATGCCTATCAGCTCCCCTGCGGAGTTAAACAACCCTCCGCCCGAATTGCCCGGGTTTATGGCAGCAGAGGTTTGCAGCAGCTTCATGCTCTCGCCGTCTATTACTATATCCCTGTCAAGTGCGCTTACAATGCCCTCGGTTACAGTGCCTCCCAGCTCGCCCAGAGGGTTGCCTATAGCCACTGCCTTTTCGCCCACCTTAAGGGAGGAGGAATCGCCAAAAACAGCTGTAGTAAGGCCTGTGGCCTCTATTTTGAGAACCGCAAGGTCATTTTCTTTGTCTGTGCCTATCAGCTTTGCGGTGTAACTCTCGCCGGACTTTGTGCGCACATGAATCTGGTTTGCGCCCTCAACCACATGATTGTTTGTAACTATATATCCGCCCTCCGTGATAATCACGCCGCTCCCTGCGCCCTCTGTGACATACTGACCCATGCGCCCCGATGTTCCTGTGGTAATTTCAACCACTGCGTCTGCCGCCAAAGCGGCTATATCTGCGGTGCTAAGCTCCGCCGAGACATTCCCCACCTGAGCCGTGCGTATAACAGACTGATACTGCACCGAGCCGCTCTGTGAGACGCTTGCAGAGCTGCGGCTATCTAGCAGAGTGCCTGCAAGGAATCCGCCTCCTGCCCCCATTAGAAGCGAGAAGAGCATAGCTCCTGCTGCAATTGCAACCAGCTTCTTTTTCCATGTGGGCATTTTTTGCTTTTTGGGAGTTGGGATGGCCAGTTCTGTACATGTGCTAACCTGTGCGGCCGAGCCTTGCGTTAGCTCGCTGCCTGTTATGTGATACTCCGCTGCCTGCTGCAAGGGATATACGGGATAGTGCACGGGCTGCGGCTGTGTGGTTTGCTCCTGCCAAGCGGGGTAAGTGCTTTGACCTTGATTTGTGTTATATTCTTCGAACATGATTTTTTACCTCCGGTTTTTTGTTTTGGTGTTTTACTATGGTTATAGTCTACCCCCGCTTTGTGATGGAATTTTGAAGTGCAAAGGGAGATTTTTTGAATTTGCGGTGGAGGGTTTGGCAAACTGTAACTTTAAAAATATTTTAAAAAACAGCGAAAATCTATGAAAATCAAAGTAAATGGAAGATATTCCCTTGTAATCTGGTGTAATCGCCCTAAATTAGCGTTGAGTTCTTGAGAACTCATGATATAATTAATGCATCTTAATGAAAGGAGCGTTAATTTTTAATTCGAATAAGTGAACCCTATTATGGAATTGGAGGTAAAACAGATGAAAAAGAACCTAGCGCAAACTCAAAACTTAAAGAAAGAGGTTAAGATTATGAAAAGTATTATTTCTTTGTGCATTTCACTGGCATTAATTTTTGGCATGGTACAGGCGTTTGGTGTGCAGGCTGCACCTGGTGATATTATTAACTTTCCGGATGCTAATTTGAAGGCGGCGTTGATTGAGAATGGTGTTGATGCAAACGGAGATGGAGAAATTACATAAGGCGAAATGGCAGTACCCACAGAATATTTAAACATTGCAAATAATATTTCAAATATTGAAGGTTTACAGTATGCTGTAAATTTAACTCAACTAACGTTAGGTAGACAAATCAGTGACATAAGTCCCCTAGCAAACCTTACAAGCTTGACTTACCTTGTTTTAATTCATAGCCCAATCAGTGATATAAGTCCACTTGCAAACCTTACAAATTTAAATTACCTTGAATTAGGTGAGAATCAAATCAGCGATATAAGCCCACTCGCAAACCTTACAAATTTGACTGTCCTTGATTTAGGAACTAACCAAATCATCGATATAAGCTCACTATCAAACCTAACAAATTTGACATCCCTTACTTTAAACTATAATCAAATCAGCAATATAAGCCCACTTGCAAACCTTACAAGCTTGGATTTTCTTGATTTATGTGATAACCAAATCATCGATATAAGCCCAATATCAAATCTCAAAAACTGTTATTATATTGGCTTATATGATAACTACTTAGGCCTAAAAGATTCTTATACTTTAAGTATTATAAACGAGCTAACAAAGCAAAACAAATTTGTGCGTTACGAACCCCAAAAAGATATATCCGAGCTAGCATACCTTTTCACCCGCTTCTCAGGCAAAAACAGAGCAGTCACAGCCAACACAATAGCAACCCAAGGCTGGCCTGAGGGTTCAGACGCAGTAATCCTGGCAAGCGGCGCAAGCTTTGCCGACGCCCTTGCCGCAGCCCCGCTCGCAGCGCATTATGATGCGCCTATCCTGCTAACCTCAAGCAAAACCACGCTTGAAGACACTGTTTTAAACACAATAAATGCTTTAAAAGCTAAGAATATAATAATAGTTGGCGGCGAAGGTTCTGTAAGTGAGGAGATTTACGCTCAGCTTGAAGACCTCAACTTGCAAGTCGATAGGCTTGCCGGCGGCAACCGCTACACAACCGCAATCGAGGTTGCAAAAGCCCTTGAGGCAGACGGTGCTGAATTCACAA
>JAISYX010000068.1 GCA_031269595.1 Oscillospiraceae bacterium | reverse complement strand
AGCGTTGCTCTTCGCTTAACCAAACTTCTCTTGCTGTCATAATGATATACCTCGCTTTTTTATTTACAGTATATCATATGATTGATTGTATGTCAAGTTTTAGATGACAAGTGGTACTAGGCACTTTAGCCGACATAAGATTTTGGAGTATTCTTCTGCATTTTGTGCTGGTGGGAGTGCTAATGGTTCTGGTTTGCAAAAAGCTGGGAGGGCGAATAGCTGTGTGGCTCATGCTCTCTCTGGCTCTAGTGGATTTTTGGACTGTGCCAATTTGCTTCCAGTTTGCCAGCGTTTTTGGCATTATGTCTGCGGCCTCGATTTTTCTGCTTCTGTTTTACAATAAGCCTTGGCTTAAAAATAATTTGCCCATGTTCTTCTTTACTGTAGGTGCTGTTACCGTTTATTTAGACTTCCTCACAGCTCCAATTATAACAGTGGGCATCCCCCTTGTGCTGCTGCTATTGCTGCAAAAGGCGCAAAACAATAATGGAGGCATACGCACGGCAGGCTCGCACCTGTGGGTGCTTATTAAAAACGGCTTTGCTTGGTTTGCCGGATATGTAATTCTGTGGGCAGGCAAATGGCTTATAACAAGCCTTGTGCTGGGTAGAAATGAATTTGTAATAGCATTCAGGCAGGTGCTCATGCACTCTGGTGTTTCAGATATGGGTTACCACAACCAAGATGAGGCTGTGCTTCAAAAGGCCAACTTCATCCCGCCGGATGACACCAGAATGGACGGCTTGCTTGCGGCAGTAAACAACCTGCTCTCGCTTCACGAGCTGCTTGCAGCGGCGTTTATTGTTGTTATTGTGCTTGGAGTGGTGCTGTACTTAAGCAAAAACGCAAGAAAAAGCCTTGTTGCAGCCATACCCTTTATAGCACTGGCCTTAACCGCTCCCATTTGGTTGCTTGTGCTGGGTTCGCACACCATAGTGCACTCGTTTATGACATACCGAAACTTAATGGTATCTGCCTTTGCCGCCTTAGTTGCCCTTGATATTCCCTTAGGCAGGGCAATTGATGAATTTAAAGCAGGTACTTTAAAGCTAAAAAAGTTTAAGGCTTAAATTTTATAATAATATTTTGGAGGAAAATAATAATGAGCGTTTTGTATTTTGTTCTGGCTTTAGCAGCCGCAATGGGTATTGCCTATCTTATCAGCAAGCTGGTATTTAAAAAGTCAGGCAGTGCCAAGCTGGCCGTGCGCACCAATATTGCAGCATTTATAATGCTTGTTGTGCTGTGCTCTGTTGTCTCTTTTTCTGCTGCGGCAGCCGAGACCACACCCGAGCCTATCTCTGCACCAATAAGCACCACAGCGGCAGAAGCCCCCGCCCCCGCAGCCAACCATAACAAGGGCATAGCCTTTCTTGCCTCTGCAATAGCAATTGGAGTTGCCGGCATAGGCTCAGGCATAGCCGTTGCAGCCGCTGCTCCCGCAGCTATAGGCGCAACCAGCGAAGACCCGAAGAACTTTGGCCGTGCAATCATATTTGTGGCCTTGGCCGAGGGCATTGCTCTTTACGGCTTACTTATGTCCTTCCTTATCTATGCGGCCGCAAACGGCATGAAATAGCAAGCATATGAAATTCTATCTTATAAGCGATAACATTGATACCGAGGTCGGCTTGCGGCTTGCGGGTATAGAGGGATGCGTGGTTCATGAAGAGGAAGAGGTGCGCACCGCCCTTGATAATGCCATCAAGAACGAGAGCATAGGCGTTATACTTATGACAGAACGCCTTGTTTCACTCTGCCCCGAGGTGGTGTATCAGCTAAAGCTAAACCAAAAGAGGCCGCTTATTGTGGAGATACCCGACAGGCACGGCAACGGCCGCACAAAGGATTCCATAACCCGTTATGTCCGTGAGGCCATAGGGGTGAAGATTTAATTGAGAATCTCTAACAAACCGTAGGGGCAGACCTATGTGTCTGCCCAGATTACCATAAAGTGCCCGCCTTTGGGCAGACACATAGGTCTGCCCCTACAAATCGGCAGCAAATAGAGGCAAATTAATAATGTACAAGGAACAGAGGTAAGTCTATGTCTGTGCAAGATGAAAAGCTTTCAAAGTTTTTAACGGCTATAACAGAATACGCCACCGAGCAGCGCACGCACCTGCTTGCAGAGGTTGAGGAGCAAAACCGCATTGAGCTTGAAAAGGCCGAAAATGAGGTTTTAAATGAATCCTATGCCCTAATGCAAAAGGAGCTTGCCGAAATGCGCTCTGAAATGCGCCGTGATTTATGCAAACGCCAAATGGAGGCACGCAGCGGTATACTTAAAAAACGCACTCAGATAGAGGATGAGGTTTTTGCCCTCTCGCAAAAAAAGCTTGCGGAGTTCACCAAGGACTTGGAATACATCAAGCTGTTGGAGCACGACGCCGCTGCCATGCATGATATATTCAAAAACGAGAAGAGCATAACAGTGTATGTCCGGCCGGAGGATATGGAGCACAGCGCACTTTTGCGTGAGGCCGCAGGCATACCCTGCCAGCTTGAGCAGGATGCCTCTATTAAAATAGGCGGCATAAGGGCCGAGAGCCCCGCAACAGGCCTTGTTGCAGATTCTACCCTAGACAGCGCATTGAGGGCGCAGCGTGAATGGTTTTTAGAGAATTCGGGCTTGTTTTTGGATTAAGGAGATGTGCTAAATGGAGCAAATCAATAAAATATACGGCATTAACGGCCCTGTTGTCACCATAAAGGGTGCAAGCGGCCTTTCTATGATGGAAATGGTTCATGTGGGCAGGGAGCACCTTGTGGGTGAGGTCATACGCATAACCGATTCCGCCACAACCATTCAGGTTTACGAGGACACAGGAGGCCTTAAGTTCGGCGACCCTGTTTACGGCGCAGGAGCACCCCTTAGCGTCACCTTAGGCCCTGGTATACTGGATAATATATTCGACGGTATAGAACGCCCCCTAAAGGCAATAGAGGCAAAGAGCGGGGCTTTTGTTGAAAGAGGCGCAGAGGTATCCTCTCTGGATGAAGAGAGGCTGTGGGAGCTTACTCTAACCGCTAAAACAGGCGACTATCTGCACTCGGGAGAGGTGTATGCCACCTGCCCCGAGACCTCTGTAATAGAACACCGCTGTATGGTGCCCAACGGGCTTGAGGGCAAGGTTACACACGCTGCCCCCAACGGCAAATATAAGGTTAACGACACCGTGCTAAAGCTAAAGGACAAAGACGGCGTTGAGCATGAGCTTAGCCTATGCCAAAAGTGGCCTATACGCTCGCCGAGGCCTATTAACCAAAGGCTGTATGCCAACATCCCCCTTATTACAGGCCAAAGGGTTATAGATACCCTCTTCCCCATTGCAAAGGGCGGCACGGCGGCCGTTCCCGGGGGCTTTGGTACAGGCAAGACCATGACACAGCACCAAATTGCAAAGTGGTGCGATGCCGATATAATCGTATACGTGGGCTGCGGCGAGAGAGGCAACGAGATGAGCCAGGTGCTGGAGGAGTTCTCCGCCCTTATAGACCCAAAATCAGGCCGCCCCATGACAGACAGAACCACACTTATAGCCAACACCTCAAACATGCCCGTGGCCGCCCGAGAGGCCAGCATATACACAGGCGTTACCCTTGCGGAATACTACAGGGACATGGGCTATCACGTGGCTATAATGGCCGATTCCACCTCCCGCTGGGCAGAGGCTCTGCGTGAGATAAGCGGCCGCCTTGAGGAGATGCCCGCAGAAGAGGGATTCCCTGCATATCTGCCCTCCCGTCTCTCGGAATTTTATGAGAGAGCAGGCCTTGTAGAGGCCTTAAACGGCAGTCAAGGCTCTGTTTCAATTATAGGTGCGGTTTCACCTCAGGGCTCAGATTTCTCCGAGCCTGTAACACAGAACACCAAGAGGTTTACACGCTGCTTTTGGGCTCTTGACAAGGCCTTGGCCTATGCCAGACATTACCCCGCAATAAACTGGATGAGCAGCTACTCTGAATACACAGGGGATTTAAGCGATTGGTATGCAGCCAATGCAGGCGCAGACTTTATGGATTGCCGCAAGCAGATTATCCAAGTTCTTAACGAAGAGAGCAAGCTAATGGAGATAGTCAAGCTTATAGGCGCAGACGTGCTGCCGGACGACCAAAAGCTTATAATCGAAATAGCAAAGGTTATAAGAATAGGCTTTTTACAGCAAAACGCCTTTCACAAGGATGACACCTATGTCCCAATTAAAAAGCAATTGGGCATGATGAAGGCCATACTGCACCTGTATAAGGCGGCGCAGGGAATAGTTGCACGGGGCGTGCCTATTTCAAAGGTCACCGAAACAGGCCTGTTTGAAAAGCTGGTTAAAATAAAGTATGATGTCCCTAACGAGAAATTGGCCCTGTTGGATGATTATCCCGCAGAGATAGATAAAAGCTTGGAAGAGCTGTAGATTAAGTGAAGAGTGAATAGTGAAGAGTTGCGGTGGATTTGCTGCGCAAATTTTGATTAAAATGTAGGGGACGATGTCCACATCGTCCCGTTTTTCCCAAATTCGCAGGTATTTACGGGATGATGTGGACATCATCCCCTACATGGCTAACAAGGCTAATAGAGGGATTGAGTGTAGAAGGAGTACGAGCTATGATTTTTGAATACAAGGGCGTTAAGGATATAAGCGGTTCTATTATCGCCTTGGATAACGTTGAAAACGCCTCTTTTGAGGAAATGGTTGAAATCCGCCTTGATAACGGAGGCTCAAGAAGAGGGCGTATAGTCCAAATTGAGGGCAATCGAGCCATAATTCAGGTGTTTGAGGGCACCTCCGGCCTCTCACTCAGCAACAGCCGCACCCGTTTAGAGGGCAAGCCAATGGAGCTCCCCCTTTCAAAGGAGCTGCTGGGCCGTGTATTTAACGGCGTGGGTGAGCCTATAGACGGGCTTGGCCGCATATATCCAAAGGCCTCAAGAAACATCAACGGAACGGCCATAAATCCCGTTTCCCGTGTGTATCCCCGCAACTATATAAGCACGGGTGTCTCCTCTGTGGATACGCTGGTAACGCTTATTAGAGGCCAAAAGCTGCCTATCTTCTCCGGCTCAGGCATGAAGCACAATGAACTGGCTGTGCAGATAGTCCGTCAGGCCAAAATTGCCGAGGAGGAGGGGGCAGGCTTTGCCGTTGTTTTTGCCGCAATGGGCGTTAAAAACGACGTGGCCGATTACTTCCGCCGCTCCTTTGAGGAATCAGGGGTGCTGCAAAGGGTTGTTATGTACCTCAACCTAGCCAACGACCCCATTATAGAGCGCATATTAACTCCACGCTGTGCCCTTACGGCCGCAGAATATCTGGCCTTTGAGCACAACATGCACATACTTGTAATAATGACAGACATGACAGCCTATGCCGAGGCCTGCCGTGAATTCTCCTCCTCTAAGGGCGAGATTCCTGGCAGAAAGGGCTTCCCGGGCTATCTTTATTCAGATCTGGCCTCACTTTATGAGCGTGCAGGCATGATAAAGGGCGCAGAGGGCTCTGTTACGCAGCTGCCTATCCTAACCATGCCCAACGACGATATAACCCACCCTGTGCCCGATTTAACAGGCTACATTACAGAGGGTCAGATAGTGCTTGAACGCTCCCTTGAGGGCGCAGGCATCTACCCCCCTGTGGCTATACTGCCCTCCCTCTCCCGCCTTATGAAGGACGGCATAGGAGAGGGCTACACAAGAGAGGACCATGCGCCTCTCTCTAACCAGCTGTTTGCCTCCTATGCAAAGGTGCAGGACGCACGCTCGCTGGCCTCTGTTATAGGCGAGGAGGAGCTGTCACAGTCCGATAAGCAGTATTTGGAGTTTGGCAGGCAGTTTGAGGCAAGATTTTTGGCTCAGGGGATGGAGGAGAGCAGGAGCATGGAATCCAGCTTAGATTTAGGCTGGCAGCTTATTTCTGCCCTGCCCAGAGAAGAGCTGGATAGAATAGACAACGCCTTGTTGGATAAGTATTATGTGAAGGCTTAAGCTTTTATTAAGTATTAAATTAGTCGTATTAATGTGCAACGGGATATTATCATGGCTTTGTGCTCATGCCGCACGGGCACGCACGCTGTTTAGTCGGTTGCAGCCAAAGGCTGCATTTTTGCAAGCAAAAAACCCGAACTTTCTGGTTTCGCCCAGAAAGTAAGCAGCAGTGGTTGCCGACCAAATTAAAATTTGGGGCAACTGTGCATGGGTGTCATTAGCCAAATCAGAGATTTGGATGACACCGCAAAGATGCGGGCAAGGGGGCGCAGAGTCGTCGGCTCCCACACTCCACTGCGTCCCCCTTGCATCCCCCGCCCATCCCTCAAACGCAAGACGTTTGAGAAGCTTAGTGAAAAGTTGATTTTTGTACCTTTTTCGTCTATTTTTTATTCCGGCATTCCACTAACTCTAAACCTACTCTTTAGCGTGATAAGCTGTATATTCTATAAAACAAAATGCACAGAGGTGAAAGCAAATGGCCGAAAACCGCATTGCTCCTACTAAGGGCAATCTTATAAATGTAAAAAAATCCTTGGGGCTTGCAAAGGTAGGCTATGATTTGCTCGATCGCAAGCGCAATATCCTTATACGTGAAATGATGACCATGATAGACAAGGCCTCCTCTATTCAAGGGGAGATAGACTTAAACTATGCCGAGGCCTACGCCGCCCTGCAAATGGCCAACATAGTGCTGGGATTTTGTGACGAGGCCGCCAAGACAGTGCCCCCAGACGACGGCTTGGACATAGATTTTCGCAGCGTTATGGGTGTGGAGATACCCATAGTAACGCTGGAGGAACGCAAGATAGAAGTCCCCTTTGGACTTAACAGCTCCACGGGTATGCTGGATAAGGCTTATCTTAAATTCGAAAATGTTAAAAGGCTAACCGCCCGTCTTGCTGAGATTGAAAACAGCATTTACCGCCTTGCCGATGCAATCAAAAAGACACAAAAGCGGGCAAACGCCTTAAAAAATGTTATGATACCCCAGTTTGCCGATACAGTTAAAACAATAAGTGATGCTCTGGACGAAAAGGACAGGGAGGAATTCTCACGGCTTAAGGTTATCAAGGCGCAAAAGAACAATAAATAAGCATTCCCCAAACACCGCTTTGTGTTTGGGGATTTTTAGTGTAACTGTGTTTATTAAGCCTCATAAAATAAGATAAAATTGATTTTTATGAGGTTTAAATTATGACTGAATCACTGGCCTTTTCAATAACCGCAATTGCGGTTGGTATATCCAAAGGAAAGGAGAGCTCAGAAATAGGCTTGCTTGCCAATATTTTCACCCAAATTGGGGACACCCTAGCGACTATAGCCGCCGCTAAGCTTGAATTTGAAGAAGAAAATAAGTGAGGGGTAAAAGGGTTAAAGCTAAGCCGTCTAAAATTCCCCTCTTCGGAGGGGAAGGCTTTCGCCCTGTAGGCGAAAGACGAGGGTGGTTTTGCGGGCGGGATGCTCTCTTGATTTGTAAATTTTGGAGCGTGGTGCTTGCTGCTTGCTTTTTAGCTTTGTGCTCGCTCTTGACTAGGTGTTAATTTAAAGTGGTTGAGGACGTATTCACCACCCTGTCCCTGCGGGACACCCCTCCGTTGAGGGGAATTATATTCTTTTAAATTTGTCTCAGCAAATTCACCATTAATTACGCATTACGCATTGTGAATTATGCATTGAAAACCCCCTTGTAATTTTGCCAATAATGCGCTATAATATTTATATACAAATTTAATGCTTAAAGGGTAATCCGCAATCCCATTGCCAAGCAATAGCAAGGAGTAAAACAAATGTCATTTGATGTATTTTTAAACTTTAACGGCGACTGCCGTGCAGCTCTTAGCTTCTATTCAGAGGTATTTCAAACAGGTGAGCCCGTGGGACTTATGACCTACGGCCAAAACCCTTACGGCTGTGCAGAGGCGGATAAAGAGCGCATTCTTTACGCAAGTCTGCCAATTTTCGGCCACAACATCATGTTCTCCGACTGCCCTAGCGGCGAGCCCTATGCCAAGGGCAGCAACATCGCCCTAACTCTGGGCACAGACAATGCCGATGAAATTCGCCGCATTTTTGCCGCTCTGTCTGAGGGCGGTGAGGTGCACATGCCGCTTGATAAAACCTTCTTTAGCGAGCTTTACGGCATGGTTAAGGATAGGTTTGATATAACCTGGCAGTTTAGTCTAACGTCCTTTCAGCCCACTGCAACGGCCTTTAGCACCCTTGCCAGAGAGAGGTATTCAGTACGCAGCTTTAGCTCCAAGCCCATTGAGGGGGAGAAGCTGGCGGCTATACTTGAGGCGGGGCGCATTGCTCCCACGGCGTGCAACTATCAGCCCCAGCGCATTAAGATTTTTACAGAAGAGGATTTTGCCAAGCTGGACAGGTGCTCACCCTGCCGTTTTGGAGCACCAACTGTGCTTCTGGTTTGCTATGACAGCAGCATTAGCGCAAAGCGAAGCACCATTGACGGCAAAGAAATAGGCGAAATTGACGCAAGCATAGTTACAACTCACCTGATGTTTGCGGCCGCAGAGCAGGGGCTCGGTTCATGCTGGGTAGCTCATTTTGACCCAGCAAGGCTTACGGAGCTGTTTGCTCTGCCTGAAAATATTGTGCCCATTGCACTGCTGCCTATAGGCTATGCTGCTCAGGATGCAAAACCGGCGGCAATGCATACAAATAAAAATAAGCTTGAGGATATTTTGATATGAGGAAAGAGACTGCCAAGGGGAAGGTCAAAAAGTCAAAGCTAACCATACGCACCATTAAAAAAACTGAGTACGCAATTCTGTCAGAGTTCCTCTATCACGCAATCTTTCTGCCTCCCGAGGCAGAGCCGCTGTCCCGTGAGGTGCTCGATAAGCCGGAAATCTCTATCTATATAGACGGCTTTGGCGGCAAGAAGGACTGCGGCGTGGTGGCTATTCAGGACGGCAAGCCTGTGGGCGCAGCTTGGGCGTGGGTTATTCCTGCCTTTGGATACATAGACGACAAAACCCCTGAGCTTGCAATCTCTGTGTTGCCTGAATACAGAGGGCAGGGCATAGGCACAAAGCTTTTAAAAAGGCTGTTTGATGAGCTGGCGGGGAAGGGCTATAAACAGACCTCCCTCTCGGTGCAGAAGAATAACCCCGCATTTCGCCTATATCAGCGTTTGGGCTATAAAATTGTGAGTGAGAATGAAGAGGACTACATCATGCTGCGGAGCTTAAAAAATGAGATGCAGGCTATAGGTGTTGGTTTAGGGCTAAGCCTGGGCGTGGCCATTGGTGCTGCTCTTGATGCATTCAATGGCGAAGGTCACATGTGGCTCTCTATAGGCATAGCCTTGGGCATGGCTATTGGCAGTTCATGGTATGTAGTTGATAAGACCAAAAAGAAGTGAGGAGCTAATCATGACCACAATCCATGGGGCGGCCTTGTCTGACTGTGAGGGGATTTACCCCTTAATCTGTCAGCTTGCAAGCGGCGGCTTGGATGGCTCAGGGGGCGATTATCGGCCAACATACAAGGACTATGAAAGGACATACAGAAGTATTTTAAATGACGCAAGCAAAAAATACTTTGTTGCAAAAATTGATGAAAGGATAGTGGGAGTTGCGGGGCTAAGCTTAAATCAGTCCCTTTGTGAAGCCTCCTATTTTGCGAATATTGAGGAGCTTGCAGTTGATGAAGCTGCCCGCAGGCAGGGCGTTGGGCAGCAGCTGCTTAATGCTTGCATGGCTTATTCCAAGGCGCAGGGCTGCACTTCCCTTGCACTCACAACAGGCAACAACAGACACGCAGCACAAGGCCTGTATGAAAAAAACGGCTTTAAAAAGACAGGTATAAAATATGTATTGGAGGCAGACTAAAAATGCCATTTGAAGGATTTACCCAAAGCACCATGGATTTTATGTGGAATATCCGCTTTAACAACAATAAACCATGGTTTGAGGAGCATAAAGCCGAGTATAAAAGCGATTTACTCGCACCAATGAAGGAGCTTGGGCGTGAGGTGTTTGAGCAAATAAACGAGAGCTTTGGCAGCAGAGGCTTTATCCATAAGGTTTCACGCATTTACAAGGACGCCCGCCGCCGGCACTCAGATGGCCCTTACCGTGACCACCTGTGGTTTTCTATCGAACGCCCCAGCGAGGAGTGGACAAGCACTCCTGTTTTTTGGTTTGAGCTCTCCCCTGAGGAGTGGAGCTATGGCTTGGGATATTATTCCGCAAGGCCGGAGACTATGGCAAAGCTGCGTGCCCGTATAGACAAAAATCCAAAAGCCTTTGAAAAGCTCATAGCACCCCTTGCCAAGCAAGAGGAATTTGTGCTGGAGGGCAGCGAATATGTGCGCAAAAAAGCCGCACCAAGCCCTAAAACAGAGGCGTGGTACAACAAAAAGACCTTTTCGCTTATTCACAACGGGCAAATAGAGGCTGAGCTTTTTACGCCTGAATTCTCCCGCCGAATTGCCGAGGGCTTTGCCTTTTTAATGCCCTTTTATGATTATTTTATTATGCTTAATGCGGAGGATGATGTTAATGCGTAATTCGTAATTAATGGTGATTTGCTTTGCAAATTTTAATTTAAAATAGGGGCTTCTCCAAAAACCGTAGGGGCAGACCTATGTGTCTGCCCAGATTACCGCAAATTCACGCCTTTGGGCAGACACATAGGTCTGCCCCTACGAGCTAACATGGTTAATAGAGATACCAAAATAAAGGCTAAGCAGTTTAGGAGGTTATTTTTTGACGATTTCTGATTATATCACTCGCATTAAAAAGGAGATTGCAAGCTCAAAGCTCTATGAGGATGAGGTTCCCATTTGGGAGGAATATAAGGAGTATCTGGAATCTGAGCTGCTGCAAAATCCTGTAAATGTTGGCGTTGCATGTCAGCTGGCCGCTGTGTATAACGAGCTGCGATATTCTTTTAAAGCTTGTATTGAGGTACTGTGTAAGCTGCAAAAAGCAGCAGGAGACGCTCTGTCTCCCGCTGAAAAGAGCCGTGTGTTGACTAATCTGGCATTTTATTATGAAGAAATAGGCGAAGATGCAAAGTGTATAAGCTGCCTGCGTGAGGCGGCGGCATTAAAGCCACGGCAGCCCAATGCCTATGATGCGCTGGCACGGTTTCTTATTGAGGAGGGGGAGTTTAGCGGTGCGGTTGACTGCTGCAGGCAGGCCGTCTCTTTAAGTAAAGAGCTAAAATATCACTATAATTATGCCGTGGCCTTGTATCGCAGCGGGCACATACAAGAGGCCAAGGAGCTGTTTGAGGTTCTGGCTCTTGAGCATAAGCAGGAGCGCAGAGTGCTGTTTGGGCTGGCTGTGTGCTGCTATTACAGCGGCGAAAAGGAAAGAGCATACGCCATTGCCGATGAATTGGCCAAGGAAGAAACGGACGACTACATTGCAGAATTTGAAATAGCCCAGCTGTACTTTTTGTGCGGCGATTATGCAAAGCATAACGCCATGCATGATAACACCCCTTATCCATACTATGAAACTGCAAGCTGGCTCTCACATTATTTTTACTGTCTGTTTGTGCTTGGAAAAACCGACGAATTAAAGGCTAAATTAAACAATATCCTGCAAAAAAAGGACGAGATGATAGCAGATAGAGAAGCAGCGGAGTTGGATACCGATGAAACTCCGGAGGGCAAGGCTGTTGAATTACAGCAGCTTAGAGAAGAAAAAAATGAAATTGAAGAGGCTTATAATAAAATTATAAATTTAAATGAAAAACCCGAAATAAATATAAAACTGTGGTTTATGTATGGGTGCTATCTTATTGATTGTGTAAGGCACAGCGATTGGCAAGAGAATACGCAATAGCACACACTGCAATCCGAACAAGAGCAACACCTTTTTTAAAAGTCCTGCACAATAAACCAAGGTATTAATTGACAAGAACCGCTGAATTTGCTATACTAAGCTTAGTACCTTAAATGTCAACCGTAAAATGGAGATACAACATGTTCAACGTCCAATTGCTTTCGCACACCCCTCAGCCTGAAAAAACCGTGGCCGCCGCAGCTAGGCTGTGCTATTCCTCCGCCTCTATTGACGGCATTCTTGACACTCTTACAGACGAAAAGGCCGCCGGCTTTGTAGAGATGCTGGCCGAAATAGGCCACGAAAGCCCCATTGAGCACGCCTCCTTTACCTTTGGTATAGAGGGGGTATCACGCTCGCTTTTGGCGCAAATAACACGTCACCGCATTGCCTCATTTAGTGTGCAGAGCCAGCGTTATGTGCAGGAGGCCAGCTTTGAGTTTGTCACTCCCCCTGAGATAGCGGGCAACGCAGAGGCTCTTAAGGTGTTTTTAAGCTCTATGGAGCAGGCGCAGGCGGCCTATGACACATTGGCCGAAATACTGCAAAAAGGCCACACTCAACGTCTGATAGCCCAGGGTAAGCCCGAAAAGGAGGCCGAAAAGGCCGCTAAAAAGATAGCCATTGAGGACGCTCGCTTTGTTCTGCCCAATGCCTGTGACACCAAAATGATAGTAACTCTGAACGCACGCTCGCTGCTCAACTTCTTCAAGCACCGCTGCTGCAACAGGGCACAGTGGGAGATACGTGCTGTGGCCGAGGAGATGCTGCGTCTTGTTAAGGAGGCAGCACCAAACATCTTTAAAAACGCAGGGCCGCCCTGTCTGAACGCTCCCTGTCCCGAGGGGAAGATGTCCTGCGGTAAGCAACAGCAGGTTAGAGAAAAATATACTACCGGAGGAATCGGCACCAATGCTTGAATTTAAGGAACCCGAAATTGCAGACAAGGCATGGGTTGACCCTCTGCTTAAAATATCAGATTACATGGGCTGTGCCTATAGCTTTGGCAACCTTTATACCTGGCGTGCCTCCTTTACCACTAGGATAGCCCGTCACGGCGATGTTCTGTTCGTTAAGAATAACGATGCCCATAATCAGTTTGCCTTTCCTGCGGGAAGGGTGGAGAACCTGAGCGAGTGCATAGAGCTTATGCAGCAAAATGCCGCAAAGCACAGCGTGCCTCTTGTTATTCGAGGGGTAACCGCTGAGCAAAAAGCCCTGTTGGAGGCGGCTGTGCCCAACTCCTTCACCTATGCAAGTGATAGAGATTGGTTTGACTATGTTTACAATACAAGTGATTTAATTAATCTGGCAGGCAAAAAATATCACGGCAAGCGCAACCATATAGCCAAGTTTAACAGGGAGTTCCCCAACTGGAGCTATGAGGCTCTTAGTCAGGAAAATCTTGATGATTGCCGTGCTATGCTTAAGGAGTGGTACGCTCAGGCCTCCCCTGAGGATAAGGGCTTGCAAAGCGAGGAAGCCGCTATAAATGACGCTCTGGAGAGCTATGAGGCTCTTGATTTTAAGGGCGCAATAATCAGGGTAGATGGCAAGCCTGTGGCTTTTACTATGGGTGAAAGGCTTAATTCCAACACCTTTTGCATACATTTTGAAAAGGCACTTTCGGCTTTCCCGGGCTCATATCCTATGATAAACAGGGAGTTCTGCGAGCACGAGCTTGCCGAATATCAATATGTAAACCGTGAAGAGGATATAGGCATAGAGGGCCTGAGGAAGGCAAAGCTTTCATATTATCCGGCAATTTTGTTGGAGAAGTTTAGAGCGGTTGATGTTAATGCGTAATTAATGCGTAATGCGTAATTCGTAATGCGTAATTCGTAATTAATGGTGAATTTGTTACGCAAATTTTGATAATAAGGTTCGTAGGGGCGAATTGTATTCGCCCGTGTGCTCAAAGCTACAGCGATGCGTCAAGTAGTACTTAAACCGCAAAAGCTGCGTCATTGCGAGTACGCAGCTAAACCGAAATAAGCACAAGGTATGGTGTGCGAAGCAATCCAGTGGAACAGGATTGGACGTTCCCCAGCAGCACAAGGGCTTTCTCCACTGGATTGCTTCGCACTCATAGACACAGGCTAAGCTCAAGCTCAGCGGTGCTCGCAATGACGCACGTAAGTGAGACGATAGAAAGGTAATCGGTTGCCCGTTTTCGCACACCCTGCCTAGTCTGCGGGCGAATGCAATTCGCCCCTACGAAACGTCAGGGTTGAGATATTACACGACACTTGCAGCATTAATCAAATATTTTTTACTATAAATTTTTTGAATGTGGAGATTTAACAGCTATGTTCAGCTTGGCAAAGGATGGTATGCGGCCTCAGCTTGAGGAGCTTTGGCAGATAGCCTTTAACGATACCCCGGGCAATATAAGGTTCTTTTTTGAAAATCGCTATAACCCCAATAACTGCGCCGTGTATACCGATAAAATGGGTAACGTGGCCGCTGCATTGCACATGCTTCCCGCCAGCATAACAGAGGATAGCGAAATTTTGCCCGTGCAGTATATCTATGCGGCGGCAACTCTGCCGCAATATCAGGGTAAGGGGGTTATGACCTCCCTTTTGGTGTATGCCGAGCGCATTGCAAGGGCGAGGGGGCAGGAGTATTCTATCTTAGTTCCTGCCGAAAAGCCGCTGTTTAAGTTCTATGAAAATAGAGGCTACAAAACCTGCTTTGGCTACAGAAGAGTAAACATGACACGCCACGAGCTTAACACTATAATCAAGACTAATTCGGGCAAGGCAGCGGCCTCTCAGGTGTATTACAACACCCTGCAAAGCGAGCATCTTTTTAACCTGCGCAGGGACGTTCTTACGGAGCACGAGGGCTATATCAACTGGGACGCTCCCGCTGTGCGCTATGCCTGCGATTATCACAGGCTGCAAAGGGGCAGCGTAATAACCGCTACAAACGGCTATGAGGCGGGCTATGCCCTGTGCTTTGACCATGGAGAAACCCTAGAGATAAGCGAATATATAAGCCACGCAGAGTTCTCTGTGCACCTTATCAAGGCTCTGCTGGAGCTAACAGACGCACAGTATTTTAAAATACGAATGCCCGCCATGGATACAATATTTTTTAAATACGGTGAGCTAGTCCCCTATGGAATGCTAAAGGATACCACAGACAGCAACCCCATCAACCTGATTTCACTAAGCGGATTACATACACCTTATTTGGGCTTGGCTTTGGAGTAAACGGCAAGCACCTTGCTAAATCAAGAGTTGTACAAGGTTCGTAGTACCACTTGTCATCTAAAACTTGACATACAATCAATCATATGATATACTGTAAATAAAAAAGCGAGGTATATCATTATGACAGCAAGAGAAGTTTGGTTAAGCGAAGAGCAAC
>JAISYX010000016.1 GCA_031269595.1 Oscillospiraceae bacterium | reverse complement strand
AGAAACACTTCTCAAAAAGGGGTTGATTGGCATTTCACAACAAGCGATGCACGTAATAAATTAAAACATTTGTATCCCGTTGTCAAGTTTTAGCTGACAAGTACTAGTAGGGGCAGACCCATGTGTCTGCCCAAAGACTGGACGGTGTGCGGAAAAACGGACGGCGGGCTTGCCAATAAACACAATTATGCATTAAAAAAATCAGCAGCACGTAATCAAATCTCCGCCGCAGCACTCGCAGCACTTGTCTGCGCATAGCAGTGAGCAGCACATATCGCAGGGGGAGCATCCGCATCCGCTTGACCGCTTATTTGTGTTGTAACCGCCGTAATTGCCGTTTTGCTGATTTCTGATATGCTCAAATGCATCACGGTATTCCTTGTTTTCAGGATTCATGCGGTTGGCTGATTCAAAGTGAGTATAGGCCTGAGACATCCAGCCCTTGCGGTAGAGGATAGTCCCCTTTAAAAAGTGCCATTCGCCGTTGCGTTCCCCTTGCGGCACACCTGTAAGAAGCATATCCGCATCGGCTATTCTGCCTGAAAGTATCATATTTCTCACATCTCCAAATCCCCTGCGGCTTGCGCCCGAAGGTGCGCTCCCGCCTGCAGAGCCTGTAAAATCAGAGGCAGAACCGCCGCCTCTGCGTTCTTCTATAATTGTATCATATGCAGAATTAATCTCCTGCATTTTGGCATATCTTACAGAGGAGGATTCAGCACCTGTGCCCATATCGGGATGATACCGCTTTGCAAGCTCTCTGTAAGCTTTTTTTAATTCGGATTCAGAGGCGTTTCTGCTAACGCCCAAAACTGCATATGGATCTGTCATAATTGTATACGTCGGGCGAGCCGAACCGCTCCTTCCTGTTAAAATTTGGACTCTTTATGGTAAAGCCTGCCTTGAGCATCTGCTAAGCCCAGCTCAACAACATTGATTAGTATAGGCAAATATTCGCTTTGCTGTGTTTTTTTTAGCTCCTCAAGGGCAAGACTAAGGCTTATATTCAAAATGCCGTTGGCATAGCTGTTAATTTCGCTTAGCTTGCTCTGCAAATCGCCCTTGTTCAACTCAAAATGCTTGATAAATGGATTAAAATTGCCGCTTTTTAAGTCCTTTTGCAGGTCGTCCCAAGCGTCCATAAGATAAATCCATCTGCCTATATGATACCCAAAGCTATGTAAATTAAAAGCATTTTCATCAACAGAGCCAAGCAGCTGAGAGATTCGAGCTATTGCTTTTGCGGTGGGCTCTGCGGCCTCGTCAAGGCAACAGAGGGGATTGTGTTCGGCCTCCTGCTGAGCTTTTACCATCTCTGCGGCAATGGAATCCAGCTCAGGAAAGGTTCTGGCCGCCTTTTTGCGCATTGCGGCCGCAATAGGATAAGGCGCAAGATATAGCAGCTTGCCCAGCTTGGAATCCACCAGAGTATCCTGTATCTTATAATAAAATAGCAGTACGCTTAGCGCAGCGGCAAAATCCAGCTGCTCCTGCGCCTGAGTGCAGTAATTGCAGCGTTTAAGCGGATTAACACGGCATCTGCCCTTTTTTGTGCAGGGGGGAGCTTTGCCTAAATGCATGGCTAACAGGGCGACAAAGGTGCAGTCGTAGCTTAATATAACCGAGGCCTGCCCGCCGTAGCCACGGCTAAGAGCACGGCACAGGGAGCAGTAGACACTGCGGTAAAGCTCAAATTCCTTAACCTTAAGCTCAGGCTTAAGGGGCTTGATGTATCCAAACAAAGCGCACCTCAATGAGTTATTTACAAGGACATTATAAATATGCCCTAGCACAATTTTACACCATAATTAATTTTATTGATTAAAAATGTATGAATTTAGTATTCCTAATTACTTAATTTAATTTAAGTCATTCATTAACGTCAAAAAATTTATAGTTTATTTAGGAATCCTGTCGAAAAAAATGCTATAATTATAATTAAAGAACAGCCAAAAGTAAAAGGAAATAAACGCTTATGACAAAATATAAAATCATTGTTTCTGCCATGCTGTGCCTGCTGCTGCTGGCTTCCTGCGGCAAAAAAGACGGCGGCATTGCAAAAAAGCTATACACACCGCCGCCGCCTCCTCCAACGGCAAAGGTGACCTTCCCTGAGGGCTTTACAGTCATGCAATACGCCCGCCTTTTGGAAGAAAACGGCGTGTGCACTGCCGAGGAATTCTACCGTGCAGTTAATGAAGTGGATTACCGTGAGGACTTCACCTTTCTGCCTGAACAGAGCGTCTTAGACACTCGCCCATATAAGCTGGAGGGCTATCTCTTCCCCGATACCTATGAGTTCTTCTTAGATGAGAGCGGCGAAAGCGTGGTAAAACGCTTTTTAAAGAACTTCCGCAGCAGGGTGGACGAGCCTCTGGCGGAAGAAATAGGCGCAAATGGCTATACTATTGACCAGAGCATAACCATAGCTGCCATTGTAGAGCGTGAAACTCCTGTGGTAGAGGAGATGCCAAAGATAGCGGCTGTGTTTATAAACAGGCTTAAAAGCCCCGACTTCCCCAAGCTGCAATCGGACGCAACCAAGTTTTATCCATATGAGGGCAGCGCAGCTATACCGGCGGAGGTCAAGGAGGGCTTTGTAAGCGAATACAACACCTATAATGTAAAGGGCTTGCCCAAGGGAGCTATATGTAACCCCTCTCTATCGGCCATTAAGGGCGTTTTGAATTATGAGAAGAATTTTGACTACTACTTCTTTTACACCGATAAAAATAACAAGCACTACTATGCAAAAACCCTAAAGGAGCACAACGCTAACTACAAATATTGTAAGGATAACGATTTACTGCCGTTTTAGGTGCTGGGGTTATATTAGTACTTTTCTAAAGAGACTGCGTTAAGGCTTTATAAAGCTTAACGCAGTCGTGTTTGTTTTTTAGCAGGTTGGTATCTCTAAACAACGGTAGGGGCAGACCTATGTGTCTGCCCAAAGACGGAGAATTTTACGGCAATCTGGGCAGACACATAGGTCTGCCCCTACGAACGAGCGGGTCAATAGAGAGGCTCAAGTTTAAAATTTTAGATTTCGCACAGTGATATACAAAGAAAAACAGACGGAAAAGGGATACGTTCCAATTCTTCGCTCAGCTTCTCAAATGCGTAGCGTTTGAGGGATGGGCAGGGGATGCAAGGGGGGCGCAACGAGTGTGGGAGCGACGACTTTGCGCCCCCCTGCTCGCGTCTTTGCGGTGTCATTAGCCAAATCTCTGATTTGGCTAATGACACCCATGCACAGTTGCCCCAAATTTTAATTTGGTCGGCAATCACTGCGGCTTACTTTCTCGGCGAAACAGAAAGTTCGGGGTCTTCGCTTGCGAAAATGCAGCCTTTGGCTGCAACCGACTAAACAGCGTGCGTGCCCGTGCGGCATGAGCACAAGCCAGGATAATATCTTGCTACACATTAATACGATTAATGCTTAAGATGTAAACCTAATCAGCACACAATTTATCTTAAATATTATCCTAAAACAATCAAACCTAAAAAACCTATTGCCATTCTGTTAAAAAAGGTATATAATAACCTCACGGCATTAGCGGCAACAAGATTGCCGATGCCTGAGAGAACATTGTTACATGAAAGCATTTATAAGGTTGAATGATTTAAAGTTTCATGTAATAATAACCTCACGGC
>JAISYX010000148.1 GCA_031269595.1 Oscillospiraceae bacterium | reverse complement strand
AAGTTCTTGATGAAACACATCATCCGATACTCACAGTATTCCCCGGCTTAAGCAGCCACGGTCAGCTGCGGTAGCTATTCGCAACTAAATCGACCGTAACTTTATTGTAGGAGATGATACGGTGAAAGGTAAAAATAAAGTAACCAAGCCCGCAAAAAGGGCTTTGCAGCTTAACTCTGAGGATTATGCAACACACCGCTCAAGCTTTTATTGCTCTTGTAAATATATTACTCTATGGCGTGTGCTTTTAGTTGTGCCTGCGTTAGCAATTATAGCAATTTCTGTGCTTGCGGCGTGGTTTATAGGGTGGTCGGCGATTATTATCCCAATTTTCACTCTCCCGATTCTGGTGTTCCTGTGGATAAAATATATCCCGTTGGAGATTAAATCCAAAATATACCGCCTGAGCCCCAGAATCCTGCATATTGAGAGCGGAGTGATAGTTAAGCGTCACCTTAGAATACCGCGCAGCAACATACAGTATCTTGGCCTTAGGCGCACGCCTGTGCACCGCTTTATGGGCTTGAGCACAGTGGAAATTATGCTGGGCGCAGGAGTAGTGCGCATTTACGGCATAGCAGAGGAAGACGCCGAAAGTCTGCGCAGGCAAATGGAAAGTTAGTATATTGGAGTTGATAATGTGCAGTTTACCAGAGAGAGCCCTTTTAAAATTCTGACAAGAACATGGAAAACCCTGCTAATTATACTTGTGCCCCTTATAAGCAGGATTTTTCTTGCTCCTGCCAACACTATGACTATAATAGTTTCGGCGGGCTTTAACCTGTTGTTTTTAATATTATTGTTTGTACATTATGTGCTGGTGTGGAGGAACACCGGCATAGGAGTTGAGAGCGGAACAATAGACGCCGAGAGGGGCTACTGGTTTAGCCGCAGCAAGCATATGTCTGTTGATGAGATGGTATCGCTGGAGACAGAGAAGACGGTGTTTACGGCCCTTTTGGGGGCGTTTAGAGTGCATATACGCTCTGCCGCACACTCAAAAAAGCCCGACGAGACCTTTTTTATAAACCGCAAAAAGCTTAAAGCTCTGCGCAAGAGCTTTGGCTTCCATTTTGAAACCAGCGAGAGCATACGCTTTAAGGCAAGCAACAAAAGCACCCTTATTATGGCTCTCTCAGGCTCAAATGCGGCGGCGGGGCTGCTTATCAGCATACCCTTTTTAAGGACTATAGGCAGCATTGTTGGCAGGGATACCACAGGCGAGGTCTATGCCTTTTTAAGCGAGAGGATACAAGAAATACTGCCCTTTTTAGATGCAGCTACTCTAATGGCGGCAACCGCCTTTTTTTTGGGGTGGTTGGTTAACTTTGTTGATGTGGTGTTCCGTTACTCAAACTTTTATTCCTGGCGGGATTCTAAATATCTGTTTACCCGTGCGGGTTTGCTTGCTCAAAGGAGTATGCAGCTTGCGGTTGATAAAATACATGTTATAGACATTAGAGAAACACTGATAATGCACATTTTTGGCCTTAGCTCGGTGTACCTTTTAGCCGAGGGCTACGAAAAGCACAGGGAGCAAAAAATCCCGCTTATTCCCGCCTCCACAATAAAGGAGCAAAACAGGGTGCTGTTCCAGTTCTTCCCCTACCATTCCCGCAGCGTAGCAAATATACATCCAAGCAGCAGGGATAGGCTTAAGTATGTGTATCCCGGCATAATAGCGGCAGCGGCCGCCGCCTTTGGAGGGATAGTGCTAACCCGCATTCTGCCCGTATGGGCAAGGCCTATTAGCGTGCTTACCGCACTTATAATGGTGTTTGCCCTGTGGTACATTATAATTGCCTCAATGACCAGCAGGCGGGCGGGGCTTAAAATATGCTCCGATTGCCTGATAATATGCGGCATGAGGGGTTTAACCATGCACACGCAAAAAATCCCCCGAGGCAAGCTGGAGGCCATAAGCATTACACAAAATCCCTTTCAGCAAATGAAGGGCTTGTGCAATATCCAGCTTTGCGCACGGGGGATTAGACCCAAAATAATATGCAGACATCTGCCCTTTGAGCAGGTTAGAGAGGCGATTAGGAGGGTAAGGTAGTTAGAGGCAAGAGGTAAGAAGTAAGAGGCAAGAAATTTCTCGCACGCAATCTTTATATAGGAAGTAAGCTGCCTCTCGTGCTGCTGCATCCTGCTTAGCCTGCGGGAGAACGGGCGGGGACTGTTTACTTTCTTACAGCCACGCTTGCGTGCGTCATTGCGAGCACTGCTGAGCCTGAATTTACCTTGCGGTTACAAGTGCGAAGCAATCCAGTGCACTAAGCCCGTGCGCTGTTATAGAACATCTGGCCTTGTGTAGCTGGATTGCTTCGCACACCACACTTTATTGTTATTGTAGCTTGCTTGCGTGCTCGCAATGACGCAGCTTTTATGGTTTCAAAGTCATTTATTGCACCACTGTAACTTTGCGTTAGCAAATCACATCAACTATGCATTGAAAAACATCTTTACTTACTCATTCGTACTGCTTAGCTCGACCTTTTTAAGCTCTTTAAGGTGTTCAATGGCATCGCTGTCTATCCATAGGTAATCCTCAGTATTTTCTTTGAGCTTTTGCCTTACCTCTGCTTCACTTAAAGGCGGCTCAGTTTTCAAACCGTCTGAAACATAGTGATATTTGCCGTCTTTTGCAAGATACATTATGCTGTTCTCAACCATACCATTCAGATAATACAGTTTGCCGTGCTTTGCCGTTGCGGCTTCAATTGCGCTTATGGTAATAAACTCATCCCCATCTTCTTCGTAAACTATCATATTTAAATCCAGAAACGAAACCTTGGGCTGCCGCTTGCTCGCATTAATAGTAACAAAGCCGACTGATTTATCCCCTGTAAAAATGGGCACAATATAGGCATTTACACTATCATCCAAATCATAAAGAGGGATAAGCTTACCCGCTCTTGAGGTTTCGTCCATGCCATAATAAGGGGCGTTCTCGTATTCTCTCTTATAGGAATCGGCAATTTTTAAATCAGCCTTGATTGTTCTTACAAAATCCTGCGCAATAAGCTCTGCGTCCTCGTCTGTTATGTACCCGCTTATCTCCTCAATTGGATACGAAACAGTACTATAATCATAGTCATAATTCCCGCTATTTATAATAGAAGAAATATCTTTTAATACAAATCTCCCAAGCAGAATAAGACCAATAACAGCCAGAAAGCAGCCAATTCCAATAGGAATCGCCATCCATTTTTTGTTTTCCATAGGAGTTACTCCTTCTCACCCCACCAAATCCGCCATGTCATAAAGTCTAGCTTCGCTTTTGCCTGCCATAAATACGGCTGCGTTAACTGCTCCTGCCGCAAACACTTCCTTTGAATAGGCCGCATGAGATAGGGTCATAACCTCATCATGACCTGCAAAAATTACATCGTGCTCGCCAACTATAGTGCCTCCTCTGATTGCGTGGAGGCCTATCTCATTCTTATCTCTCTTTTTGCGCTGAGAATGCCTGTCAAACTCGTACTTATAGCGGTGGTCAAGCTCCTCATTAATGGCATCCGCAAGCAAAAGTGCGGTTCCGCTGGGGGCATCTATCTTTTGGTTGTGGTGACGCTCTACTATCTCAATATCAAAGCTGCCGCCCAAAACCGCCGCCGCCTTTTGCGCCAGAGAGGCCATCAGATTTATGCCCAGCGACATATTCCTTGTGTAAAACACAGGTATATGCTCCGCTGCCTGATGTATGCCCTTAACCTGGGAATCTGAATAGCCTGTGGTGGCAAGCACCGTGGGTATGCCCTTGGCTTTTGCATACGCCAGCAGAGGCTCAAGCACGCTAATGTGAGAGAAGTCTACAATAACATCGGCCTCAATGCTTATTTCCTCAGGCTTTGCAAACACAGGAAAGGGGGAGTTTGGCTCTTTTACCAAATCTAAGCCCGCAACAACAATGCAGTCCTCACGCTCCCTGATAACAGAGGCAACCACCTTGCCCATCTTGCCGCTGCATCCGCTTAATATAACCCTTGTCATTTTGTTACACATCCTCTCGTTGATTAGCTTACTGTATCAAGCCGTGCCTTTGCAGGGTTGCAGCAAGCACGGCCTCTGCCTTTGCATCCATAGGAGAAAGGGGCATACGGCACCGGCCTGCCTTGTAGCCCATTAAATTAACCGCTGTTTTTACAGGGATAGGATTCACGTCAATGAACAAATCGTTGCACAAATCCAGCCACTCCAATTGGAGCTTGGCACTGCCCTTTACGTCTCCTGCCAGATACTTAGCCACTATATCATGGGCAATCTGAGGCGCAACGTTTGAGAGCACGGAGATAACCCCAACGCCCCCCAGTGAGAGGATAGGCACAATCTGGTCGTCATTACCGGAGTAGATGTCTATCTCATCACCGCACAGAGCGGCAATTTTAGCAACCTGAGAGAGGTTGCCTGAGGCCTCCTTAACGGCGGCGATGTTCCTGTGCTTTGCAAGCACGGCGCAGGTCTCGGGGGCTATGTTAACCCCTGTTCTGCTGGCCACGCTGTAAATGATTATGGGAATGTTAACACTCTCTGCAATAGCTGTAAAGTGGGCAATAAGACCGGATTGCGAGCACTTGTTGTAGTATGGAGTAACAAGCAGCAGGGCACTTGCGCCCAGCTTTTCGGCCTCCTGTGAAAGCTCTATTGCATAGGAGGTATCGTTGCTGCCCGTGCCTGCAATGACAGGCACACGGCCATTGACCTTCTCAATAGTAAAGCGTATTACCTCCAAATGCTCCTCTGTTGAGAGGGTGGAGGATTCGCCTGTTGTTCCGCAGGCGATAATGGCATCTGTGCCATTAGTCAGCTGGAACTCGATAAGCTCTGCCAGAACCTGATAATTAACAGAACCATCCTCATTCATAGGCGTAATTATGGCAACGCCCGCACCGGTAAAAATAGTGTTCTTCAAAACAAACAACCCCTTTCTTAAGTTAAAACCAATTTAAAACTGCACTGCAAGAGGCAAGAGATAAGAAGCAAGAAGACCCGTGAGTTGTAGCCCTGTAGGGGCAGACCTGCGTGTCTGCCCGTTCTTCTATATACAACCTGCCCTGTTTACGGGCGAACACACAGGTTCACCCCTACCGTCTCAAAAATTACGAATTACGAATTGATATACCCTTCAGCGCACAGCAGCTCTGCCATTAGCACTGCGCCGCCTGCCGCACCCCTTAGGGTGTTGTGAGAAAGGCAGACAAACTTGAAATCGTACTGTGTATCCGGCCTTAAACGCCCCACAGATACAGTCATGCCGCCCTCTAAATCCCTATCCAGCTTAGCTTGAGGGCGATTATCCTCCTCAAAATACTTAAGGAACTGTTTAGGCGCACTGGGCAGCTCAAGCTCCTGTGCTCTACCTTTATATGCAGCCCAGCGTGCTTTTATGTCCTCTATGCTTATCTGATTTTTAAGCTTGACAAACACTGCGGCGGTGTGGCCGTCTGAGACAGGCACACGCAGGCATTGGGAGGTTATAGAAATCTCCTTGTTAGGGACAATCTCGTCACCCTCAATTGTGCCCCAAACCTTTAGCGGCTCTTGCTCAGACTTCTCCTCCTCGCCGCCTATATAGGGGATAAGATTATCCAGCATCTCCGGCCAGGTTTCAAAGGTTTTGCCTGCGCCGGAAATAGCCTGATAGGTACAGGCCAGAATCTTCTCTACACCTAAATCCCATAGGGGGTGGACAGCGGGAACATAGCTCTGTATAGAGCAGTTTGACTTAACCGCAACAAAGCCCTTTTTTGTGCCCAAACGCTTGCGCTGCGCATGTATTATTTGAGCGTGGTCTGCGTTGATTTCGGGTATAATCATGGGGACATCCTTGGTGCTTCTGTGGGCTGAATTGTTGGAGATAACAGGGCATTCCAGCTTTGCATATGCTTCCTCCAGCTCACGGATTTCATCCTTTTTCATATCCACTGCACAAAAGACAAAATCAACTGCGGCGGCGATTTTCTCTTTGTCTGCTGTGGCGTCCAGTATTAATAAATCTGCAAATTTAGCGGGCATGGGCACTTTCATAGCCCAGCGGCTGCCCACGGCCTCCTTGTAGGTTTTGCCCGCAGAGCGTGCGCTTGCTGCAAGCACCTCCACCTTAAACCAGGGGTGATTTTCCAGCAGGGTTGCAAAACGCTGCCCCACCATTCCCGTTGCACCTATAATGCCTACCTTGTATTTTTTCATTGTTATGTTCTCCTTAAAATAATTTTGATTTATATAAATATGGGGTTTTAAGCCCATATATTAGGGGGAATTAATTCCCCTCCCTCAGAGGGGTGCCCCAAAGGGGCGGGGTGGTTTATACGTCTGCAAACACTCTAAATTAACACCTAATTAAGAGCGAGCATAAAGCTAAGAAAGCAAGTGCCACGCACCAAGTTTTCACAATTTAAAAGCATACCGCCCGCAGAGACCACCCTGTCTTCCGCCTGCGTGGCGGAAGCCTGCCCCTCCGTTGAGGGGAATTTAATAGCTTTTACGCCTTGTATTCTTCCAGAGCTTCCCTGTGATTTTCATAATCAAAAGTCCTTCTAAACGCATTGCCCTCAATATATTCCCAGAAGGTGATTTTTGTTGTGGTGCATTTTATAAGCACTTCATCTTTCAAATGAGAATATGCATCAAACGATGCTTTAAAATGCTCTTCAAAAGCCTTGGCAAATTTTGCATTGCTTGGGTTAAGAGGATGCCCGCAGAGTTCAGCCTTAGCTTCAATTTGTACATTGTCAAAACAAAGAGCTATGCTTGGATTATTCTTTATTTGCTCGTATTTTTTGAAGCGGCGGTCAGTTTGAAGGTATATGTATCCTCCCAACATAATGCAGCTCATAGACCTTGCCGTGGGGCGATTCTCGGTACAAGTGGCCAAGACCATAATTTTTGATTCGCCAAGCCGTGAAAATACCAGCTTTGATTTGTTAACGCTGAGCCAATTTGCACCGCCGGAATAATCGTGATTGCTGCTCTGAACACCGTCATTTTCCCAACCGCACACAGGGCAAATATCAAAATCATTTTCTTGATAAAACTCGTGTCTTTCACACACGGGACACGTTGCCATCTCACATTCCTCCCAAAAATAAAGAAAAACCGGTTGAAAACCGGCTGCACATGCTTTATAATAGAATCGTTGGGCATTGTTAAAAGCAACGCACTTAACGATAGCACTCCATCATAATTGCATGATGACAGTCGGCAGGGTTATTCACCTCAGCGACCAGACCTCTGCCTGCCAAGCAGATTCTTCGGCAAACCGACCTTTCGCAGACCTCACCGGCTTTGGCAGCCTCTGTCTGTTACTATTTCAAGCTTGCGCCTCTATCTATTAATATATTATACACCAAACACATCACATTTGTCAAGGAGATATTAAACAAATGAAGCTAAAGGATTTTTACTTTGATTTACCACAGGAGCTTATAGCTCAAGAACCCGCATTGCAGCGGGATTCCTCCCGCCTGCTGTGCATGGAAAGAGCAAGCGGCAGGCTCACCCACAGGCATTTTTATAATCTGGCCGATTTGCTTAACGAGGGGGATTGCCTTATTTTAAACGATTCCCGTGTGCTGCCCGCAAGGCTCTACGGCACAAAGGAGGGGAGCGGAGCAGCGGTGGAATTTGTGCTGCTCTCGCAAAAGGGCAAGGATATATGGGAGGCTCTTGCCGGCCCGGGCAAAAAGGCCAAGGTAGGGGCTAGGTTCAGCTTTGGAGAAGGGCTTATGTTCTGCGAGGTTATAGAAATTCTGGAGGGCGGCAACCGCCTGATTAGGTTTGAATATCAGGGCAGCTTCTTCCCTCTGCTGGAGCAGGTTGGGCAGCTCCCCCTCCCCCATTACATACATCAAATGCCGGAGGATAAGGAGCGTTACCAGACGGTTTACTCCAAGGACATAGGCTCTGCCGCCGCCCCGACAGCGGGCTTGCACTTTACAGATGAGCTGCTGGAAACCCTGCGTGCAAAGGGCGTGGGGATAGGCTTTGTCACTCTGCACGTGGGCTTGGGGACCTTTAGGCCTGTTAAAGCGGAGAATATAGAGGAGCATCTAATGCACTCAGAGCACTACTCCCTGCCGAAGGAGACCGCCGAGCTTATCAGCTCAACCAAAAAGAGGGGCGGCAGAGTGATAGCAGTGGGTACAACCAGCTGCCGAACTCTGGAATCTGTGTGCGCAAGGGAGGGCACAATCTGCCCGTCTGAGGGCTGGACTGATATATTTATCTACCCGGGCTATGCATTTAAGGTGATAGACGGGCTTATAACAAACTTCCACCTGCCGGAGAGCACCCTGATTATGCTGGTTTCGGCCTTTGCCGGATATGAATATACTATGCAGGCATACCGTGCGGCGGTACAGGAGCAATACAGATTTTACAGTTTTGGTGATGCTATGTTTGTGGGATAAATTAACAGAAAAGTTGAATTTTTCAAGTGAAAAGTGGAAAATTAAGGTGAATTTATTGCTCATTTTCAAATAAAAGGGTGTGTAGGTAAAAATTGCCTTCAACCGCAGCTTGGTCAGGTGTAAACAAAGAAGGAGGCTTTATCCAAAAACAAGTTGAAATTTTTGAGCTTTTAAAAATCAAATTTATAACAAAATATGGATATTCTGCATAGTATGCCCATACTATTTTTGTGCGTGTTGTATGTAGTGTAAAATAAATTGCTCTTAATCACGCACATATTTAGTAAAATAGTGAAAAATTTATAAATTTGTCGAAAATGTCTTTACAAAAATGATTTTTTTGATATAATATATGTGTAGGTTAGTACAATATTAAGAGGAAGTTAAAGAATTGTATTGTACTGAACTCAAGGGAGAGAATAAAAATCAGACAGAAAGTAGGGGAAATTATGGGAATGCAAGACAATTTGAAAAAGGGCACAGCTGAAATGGTAATCCTTTCGCTCCTCTCACAAGAGGACATGTATGGGTACGCATTAACGCAAAAGCTGGCATCAATTAGCGAGAAATTGTTCACGTTAAGAGAGGGCTCACTTTACCCCGTGCTTTATCGCATGATCAAAAAAGGTTATGTGACAGATTATCAAAAGCAAGTGGGCAAACGTGTACGCAAGTATTACCACATCGAAGAGAGCGGTTTGGTATATTTAGACCATATTCTTAAAGAATATAGTGCTGTACACACAGGTATCCGCAGAATTCTAACCGCAACCGGCTGGGATTCCTCACTGGATATTAAATAATTTCTTATTCAAAAAACAACCTTTGGAGCTTTTGCCCCGAAGGTTGTTTTTTATATATTGCCAGTTTGATACATTATTATTGAGAGCACCGCCAGCGGGGCTGTCTCTGTTCTTAATATTCTTGTGCCAAGGGTAACTGCCGTGCCGCCGCTACTTTGTATAAGCTCGGCCTCCTCAGGGGCAAAGCCGCCCTCTGGGCCTATTATTACAGCAAGCGCATGGGGCTTTTCTTCCTCCAGAACCGACTTAACAGGTGCACCGCCCTTTTCGTAGCAAAACAAAGCCTGCTCAAATGAGGGCAATTGCTTGCACATCTCCTTTAAGCTCAGGCACTCCTTTATTTGAGGTACTATGCCTCTGCCTGATTGCTTTGCGGCCTCCAAAGCCACCTTTTGCCACCGCTGACGCTTTTTATCAAGGGCTTTAGCATCTGGGCGGGATATAACTCTGGAGGAGATTACAGGCACTAGCTCAAACACCCCAAGCTCCACCGCTTTTTGTATAACCGTATCCAGCTTATCGCCCTTTGGCAAGCACTGGAACAGAGTTACCTTAATATCAGGCTCGGCCTTGTTAGGCTGCGTCTCCAGCACCTTTAATATGGCCTGCTGAGGCTCAATTGACTGCACACTGCATATAAAATCAAGCCCCTTACCATTGCAGAGGGTGAGCAGCTCGCCGCACTGCATACGCAAGGATTTTGAGAGATGGATAAAATCCTCCCCTTGCAGGGCATATATATCGCCGGGAGCTCCGTTTATAAAGAATCTGGGCAACTTTATTGTGCTCCTTTAATACAAGTTGAGTCTCTCTATTAACCTTGTTAGCCCTGTAGGGGCAGACCTAAGTGTCTGCCCAAAGACGGAAAATTTACGGCAATCTGGGCAGACACTTAGGCCTGCCCCTACGGTTTTTAGAGAGGCTCGTTTAGTAAAGCTCTATGCTTGCCTGCTCAATTAAAATAGGAGTTAGCGGCCTATCTCTTGAATCCTTGGGGGTGTTGGCAATTGCGTCCACAACCTCCAAGCCCTCAAACACCTGCCCAAACACAGTGTGTCCGTATCCGTGGATATATCCGCCGTCTAAGTGCACAGTGCCGCCCAACTCCCTGTATGCTTGGGCGGCCTCGTCAGGCAGACCTACACGCTGCCAATGGGCGAGATAATCTGCCGCAACAGAGGAAGCCTGCACTATAAAGAACTGGCTGCCGTTAGTGTTAGGGCCGCTGTTTGCCATGCTTAAAGCACCCTTAAAATTGTAAAGACCCTTGCGGAACTCATCCTTAAAGGGTGAACCCCAAATGCTCTGTCCGCCTGTGCCGTTACCCTTAGGGTCGCCGCCCTGTATCATAAAATCCTTGATAACCCTATGAAAGCTTATGCCGTTATAATAGCCGTTTTTAATGTGGGTTGTAAAGTTTTCATAAGCCAGGGGGGTGGCCTCAGGGAAAAGCCTGATTTTAATAGTCCCAAGAGTTGTGTTTAAAACGGCGATTTCCTCGCCGCTCTGGGGTTTTTCCAGTTGAAATAATGACATAGTGTGCTCCTTTAACAAGTTGAAAATTGAAAATAACAAATGGCAAATGAAGGTTAATTTGCTGCGCAAATTTTGATTAAAGGGATTGCGACCTGACTGAGCAATTTCTAGCCTCTAGTTTCTGGCCTCTAGCCTCTAGTGAATTGCTCCGCAAAAAAGGGCAGTACAACCTCTCTCAGGCGTGTCATTACATGGTCTTGATGTGCGCCGTCGTATACCTCAAGGCTGTGGTTAATGTTCCTTGCCTTAAGCTCCTTTGAAAGATATTCTGTTCCATTGCGGATATATACTAATCTGTCCTGTGCGGCATAATCAAGGCCTATTGCCTTTAAATCCCGCAGATTATCCTCATATTTATTAAGCTTTTCGGTTATGTCGCCAAATCCGGATTGAAGCAGCTGCCAATTTGCATCCTTAATAACCTTGCCGTCCTCGTCTATTTGCGGCATTTTTATATAAGGAGCTTTAAGAGAAGGGTCTCCGGCAAAAACGGTAGCGTATGCAAAGGTGAAATTTACCGGCCATTGTAGGGTGTTAATGTAAGCCTTATAGGCCTCGCTTGCCTCTTCTTTGCTCTTTCCGGCATATTCCTTTTGCAAATCGGCCAGTACATTAAAATGCACAGGGGCGTCCTCAAGGCCATTCTCGTCAAAAACGCCAGGGCTCATACAATATATATATCCAAAAACTCCCTTTGTGTGCATGGCCATATTAAGAGCTGCCGTGCCTCCCACGGTTTGCCCCGCTATCCCTCTGCCCTTGGGAGCTTTAAGAGTGCGGAAATTGGCATCAACATAAGGAATAACATCGTTGAGCACATAATCCTCCCAATTGCCTGTTACAGGCGAATTGACGTAAAGACTGCCCTGCAGCTTGCTGCGGTCGTTAACAACCACCGCTATCATCTCGGTTGTGCCTTGAGGGATGCTCCTCTCAAGCGCAGAGGCCAGTTCCTTCACGTAGTCCTTGTAGTTAGAGTGAAAGCCAGGCAAAAAGTAAAGCACAGGGAACTCCCTGTTTTGGGTGAAGTAGCTGGGGGGCAGATACACGCCTATGCTTTGAACATCTGCTTCACCAAGAATATTGTTGGCAATAGAGGGGGCGGGGATTTCTAAAAAGGCAGGATTGCTCTCCTTAACTTGTGCCTCCAGCTCATTTAAACTTGGTGTTTCATTCTTTTTTTGAAAATCACAGGATGAGAACAGAGCCAGAAACACACACACAACCAAAACAACAGATAGATATTTACGCATTATAAATTCCTCCTAAAATATTATTTATCTAAATAATAGCAGGATATTAGAAGGAAAAGTTAACCTAAATTGCGCTGCTAGAGGCTAGTTGCTGGAGGCTAGAAGCTGCTCGCTTGCAGACTTGTGTTAGAGGCAGCTTGCCTCCTGTGCTAATACACTCTGCTCAGTCTTCCGGAGAGCAAGGCGTTCTAGCCTCTAGTAGCAAATTGCTCCGCAAAGAAGGGCAGCACTACCTCTTGAAAGCGTTTAGAGGAAATGCCGTGGCCTCCCTCGTGCACATTAAAGGTGTGTGGGATGTTTTTTGCTTTAAGTTCAGCTGCAAGATAGTCTACCCCCTTGGGTATCCAGCTGTAGCTATCGCTTTTACCATATTCAAAGCCAAAGGCCTTTAAGGCAAGCAAATTTTGCTTGTATTCATCAAGCTTTGCGGGTATATTCCCAAAACCGGATTCCATCAGCTCCCAGTTTGCATCCTGAGCAAAGGCTTCCGCCTCATCAATTTGCGGTGTTTTAATGTAAGGAGCTTTTAAGCTTGAATCACCTGCAAAGGCGGAGGCATAGGCAAAGGTAAAATTATCGCCCATAGTGCTTATATAGCTCTCATAGGCCGCTTTTGCCTCTTCGTTGCTCAGGTTGGCGTATTCGTCCTCTAAGTCGGCAATTTGCTTAAGCGAAACAGGGGACTGCACAAAGCCTTCATTGTCAAAGGCTCCGGGGCTTATGGCATAGACAGAGCCAAAAATCCCGCTTGTGTGCATGGCTATGTTAAGCACACCTGAGCCGCCCATGGAATGCCCTGTTAAGCCCCTGCCCTCTGCACTTTTTACAGTGCGGAAGTTAGAATCAACATAAGCTATAACATCCTTTGTGACAAAATCCTCCCAATTGCCCGTGACGGAGGAGTTGGCATAAAAGCTGCCTCCCAGCTTGTTTTTGCCGTTGATACCAACAAGTATCATCTCGTTAGCAGCTTTTCCATCTATAAAGCTTTTAATGTTACCTTTTATGGTAAGCATGAAGGTTGCATAGGAATCGCCGAACCCTGGCAAAAAGTAAAGCACGGGATATTCCCTGTTCTCGGTGAAGTAGCTTGGGGGCAGATATACCCCTATGCCCTGAACATCAGGCTCACCGATGATGTTGTTTGAAAGTGAGGGGGCGGGGATTTGAAAAAGCTCAGGATTTTTTGCCTGAACGGCCAACTCCGCCTCATTTAGGGTGGGGAGTTCATCCTTTTTGGGAACAGAACAGGCTGAAAACAGAGAGAGCAAGAGGCACAAGGCCAACAGAAGTGATAAACATTTACGCATTTTAATTTCCTCCTAAAGGTATAATTATTTTCATAAATATACCACGGGGTCAAGAGTAAAAGTTAACCGAAATTGCTGGGTTTAAAGCGGATTGCCGGTATACCTTTCGTAGGGGACGATGTCCACATCGTCCCGTTTTCCCAAGCTTCGCAGATATTCACGGGATGATGTGGACATCATCTCCTACGGCCGCACCCTTCTTACCTCTTACCTCTTGCTTCTAGTCGCTTAGCCCTTATATTTTTCAATAGTAGCCTTTATAATTTTTATATCCTCTACAGGCTTGTCGCTTACCGTTTCAACTGCTGAAATTGCGTCTACTATATCCAAGCCCTCAAAGGCTTGGCCAAACACGGAGTAGCTGCCGTCCAGCCAAGGTGCGCCGCCTATTTCCTTATACTTGTTTGCAATGGTTTCGGATAAGCTTGCAAGCTGACTTTCGTCGGCTGTTTTGCTCTGTACAATAAAGAACTGGCTTCCGTTGGTGTTTGGTCCTGAGTTTGCCATTGCCAAAGCCCCGCGGAAGTTGTAAAGGCCACGGCCTACTTCATTCTCAAATTGCTCGTTCCACAAGCTTGCGCCGCCTGTGCCTATGCCGTCGGGGTCGCCGCCCTGAATCATAAAGTCAGGAATTACTCTGTGGAAGATAATGCCGTCATAGTAGCCATTGCTGATAAGACCCTTAAAGTTTTCAACTGCTGTGGGTGCTTGTTCGGGGAACAGGCGCAGCTTAATGGTGCCCTTGCTTGTCTCAATAACGGCAATCTCTTCGCCTGCCTTGGGCTTTTCCAGCTGCTCTAAGCCTGTAAGAACCTTAAAGTCCTTAGATGCCTCTTTGTAGCTTGGAGTTGTTGGAGCTTCCTCACTTGGAGCTGCCGCAGAGCTTGCTGCCGGTGCAGCAGGCGGAGTTGTTGTAACTCCTGATTTAATAGAGCCGATAGTAATGATTATAGCTGCAATTAAAACAATAGCTAAAAATCCCCCTCCAAGAATGAGCAGGTTGCCGTAATCGGCCCAAATGCGCTGACCTTTAGTCATGTTCTTCCTGTCTTTTGACTTGCTTGCAAGCTTTTTATTGGTGCTTACATTAGATTTGATTTTTTTAGAAACGCTGGACATAATCTTCCTCCTATAATTTAAATATTGTATAAATTATACATGAATACTACAATTAATGCAATATTTCTTTTTTGAATTTTTTAAATTTACTCACTGTAGAATTTGCTTTTGTAATATCCTGTTAAAAGTTTATTGGGGTGTTTGGATTGCTTTCTAAGTTTTGTTTAGTCGCATTAATGTGTAGCGGGATATTATCATAGCTTTGTGCTCATGCCGCACGGGCACTTACTTTCTGGTTCCGCCCAGAAAGTAAGCAAAGATGCGGGCAGAGGGATTCCGATTCCCTCTGCACTCCTTAAACGGGGCAGAG
>JAISYX010000132.1 GCA_031269595.1 Oscillospiraceae bacterium | reverse complement strand
CTTGCGATTTTCATACTCTATATCTGCAATGCTCATCTGATAGCTCATATTTTCCCTCCTAGCTTTTTATTCTATTATATCACACTTTTTCGTTTTTTTAAATCAGCGGTTACCTAGCTACTAGAAACTAGAGACTAGAACTTAAGGAGGACAACGACTTGGTGACCGCAGACTGAGCGGGTTGTGTGAGAACGGGCGGCCGATTGCCTTTATATTGTCCCGCTTATGTGCGTCATTGCGAGCACCACTAAGCTTGAGTTTAGCCTGTGGCTATGAGTGCGAAGCAATCCAGTGCAGCAAGGCCAGAGATTACATACAGCACAAAGGGCTTGTACCACTGGATTGCTTCGCACATAACATCTTGCGATTATTTCGGTTTAGCTGCGTGCTCGCAATGACGCAGCTTTTATGGTTTTAGGATTACTTACACACCACTGTAAGTTTAAATTGTTTTAAATCAAATTTGCGTAGCAAATTCACCTTAATTTTCAACTTTCAATTTTCAACTTAATTATACATTATCAAAGCGTTTTAAGGTTGATAAAATCCACAACCTCATGCTTTCGCTCGCCGCAGGGAATGGTGAAATAATCCCCGCTTTTGGAGCTTACAAGGATTTCGTCGTCAAGCTCCTGTATTTTTTCTATATATTTATACTCCATTTCCAAAATGAGCTTACCGTATTCAAAAACCATGGCATTATCATAAAGGGTGACATGCCGCTGTGAGACAGAGTGCCTCTCTTCAAAGCCCAACTTGCATTTATAATTGGTGTACCAATGCCAGCACATAAGAGCCACAGCCACAGCAAGCGCAATGAGCATCAAGGCTGAGATTACATACTTTATCATAAATATAATCATTGCCACGCAAACCAGCAGTATAGGGGAGATAAATATTACTATCTGCAAGGCCTCGCCTGAGAGCACCTTTTGTTTCATCTTTTTATATTTTATATAGTTGCTGCGTGCAAAAAATTCAAATTCGGCAGAGCCGTAAAGGGGCAGCATCTCCAGCTTTTCAGATCTCTCGGGGCTAACGGGGAGCTTTACCTCGCTTATTTTCATGAGCTTGCCCTCCCAGCAGGTTTCAAAAAGGCTGTAAAGGGATATAACTTGCTCCCTGTTTAAAAAGCGGGCGGGAAGCACAATAAAGCTCTCACCATGCAGGATGTAAAAGCCCTCGCTGCGCTCGATAATTGAGTTTATATTGCTCCACTGTATACTGGTAGAATGCACCCTGTTTGCAACAATGATGCCTTCTCTTGTGCCGCTTAGCTGCCAGGTTTGATTCTTATAGGGTGAGGTCTTATACTTTCTAAGCACACCGCTTGCAAAGTATTTAGGCATAATCAAGCTGTAAACACTAATTAAAAAAAGCAGCCCCACAAACAAGAAATGGGGAACATTTTGAAAGAGGGTTCTATGCGGATCTGTAATATTTTCGGCAGATCTTACATATTGTAATATCGAAAGAGCCAAAAAAGAGGCCGAAACAGCATAGATTAAAACATCCTTTGTCTCAAGAATATATTTGCGATAAACCTTGGTGCTGATTTTAACATCTTGCAGGGTGTTTTTAAAATATGTGGTGACGTTGCTGTTCATTGCCGCACTGTTGGGCATGTGCTCACCTCTTTTTTAAATTGAAAATTGAAAGTTGAAAATTATTGTTTTTTAATCTGCTCTGCCTATAAAGCCTATTGCGGCGGCGTCTGAGTTTGAGAACATTCTTCTTTTTGTGCGCTTTATTTTGATAAGGAACGTGACTGCTATAATTAATAAAATCAGCACAAAGGGCAGCGAAAATATTATAGCTGTTTTTTCTTGCGATAAATCTGCAAAGTCTATGCCCCCTTGCAAATTCCCATACTCACCATAATTCACACACCCTCTATTGGGGTATCCCTCAGGCGTAAACCCTTGATAAGACATATATTTATTATTGTAAATATACAACATAGAGCTAATCATTGAAGCAGCAGAAGCAATAAACCCTATTAAACCAACAAAGTTACATCTTTTGATACGAGCCAGCGAGAAAATCACAGAAGCCACCGATATTAAAGCAGTGAATGCTAAGGGCAGAATTAGATGCGCTGCAAGGATATTAGCACTGTTAGAAAAACTATCTTCACTGAGAAAAAACGGAAAGCATATAGGATATACAGCCGCTATGACACCGCAAATCAACAGATAAACCCAAGCTAACCGACCCAGCAAAATAGAATAGGCGTTAAAAAATGAAACGCTTGCTTTTCTTCTGCCCTTAGCTACGTCCTCTTGAAAAAATATACCCATAGAGGAGTTGCTGCGGGTATAGGAGTTTGGATTTTCATAATAAGTAAACAGAGGTACACGAATAAAGGGGATACCCTTTACACCCTCAAGCGCAGCAAAAAATCCGCTCTCTGTGTTGATGTTGTCGGGAATGCGGAGTTTTGCTTTTGCGGACATTGATAGCACCTCTTTTTTAATGCGTAATGCGTAATTAATGGTACATTAAATTTGGTTTATAGAGGGGGCTGCGACTTGGTACTTCTAGCTTCTAGCCTCTGGCCTCTAGTTTCTAGTTGTAAATATTTTAATAAGCTCTTTTAATTGTTCTTCGGTTAAATCTTTTTTGGGGAAGGCTGCTACTCTGCCCTTGTTTGAGTATACAATTAGGAATTTTTCTGTGTCTTTATACTTAAAGTGTTCGTCAAAGGAGACCTCCCATTGGCCTTCAGCTTCGCCTATGAGCAGCTTATCCTCAAAGCAGAGCACGGGCACGGGGGTTGTTGTGGCGTTGTTCCTTGCACGCTTTTTCATCTCGTATATAGGCAGCAGGAGCACCACGGCTATCATTGCAAAGCTGACCACAGAGAGCAAAAGGCTTGAGCTTTCCTTCCTCTGATAGACAAAATACAGGATGGCGTTAACCACTCCCACAATAGCCAAAATGGCCACCCAAACATATTTGCGCTTACCCGCAGTTTTAAAAAGCTCCGCCGCAACAGAGGCATCGTAAACCTCCTGCTGGCTGAGAGTGTATGAAAATTTTAAGATAGGTTCATTACTCATTGTTTTATTCCTCAATTTTTAATCATTTACCCACCATATTGTAAAGTGCTGGTTTACAGCATTAAGTCTGGTCGCAGAATTATGAAAGCGGCCGATAGCATAGATAGGAGTAATAACAAGGAAGCGGTTACAATTAAAACCTTTGCTAACTTGTTGCGGCTTTTCTTAATAAGAAACCAAGCAACGCCCGAACATACAACTGATATTATGCCAAAAATCGCAAAGCAAGTATTTGCAACAATTTCAGGAACATCAAGTCTGACGGCTCTTGTGACAGATAAGAATAAAACCATGAATATGACCGCAGATAATAATATTCCACCGCAATACTTTTTAAGCAATTTTTAGCCCCCTTCTGTCTTTGGATGTACTTGCTTTGTTTGCATAGAAAACTAATGTAGGAACAGCTGTACTCTTATACATTAACTTAAACGTCCAGATTTTGTACGTATCTTGCGTTTTGCTCTATAAACTCTCTTCTGGGCTCAACCTTATCGCCCATTAGAATGGTAAATACCTCGTCGGCCGCCACTGCGTCGTCAAGCTCTACCTTTAGCATTACACGGCTGTCGGGGCACATTGTAGTCTCCCACAGCTGCTTTGAATCCATCTCACCAAGACCCTTATAACGCTGTATATCCTCTGCACTGCCTATGTCCAGCATGATGTCATCACGCTCTTTATCGCTATACGCATAGTAGTGTTTTTTCTTTTTAGTCAGTCTGTATAAGGGAGGCTGGGCTATATACACATTGCCGCTTTCTACCAGTGGGCGCATGAAGCGGAAGAAGAAGGTTAGCAGCAGGGTGCGGATATGTGAGCCGTCCACGTCGGCATCGGCCATGATTATAACCTTGTGATAGCGCAGCTTTGTAATGTCGAATTCCTCGCCTATGCCGCAGCCTAGGGCCGTTACAACAGGCATTAGCTTTTCGTTACCGTAAACCTTATCCAGCCTTGCCTTTTCAACGTTGAGCATCTTGCCCCACAGGGGTAAGATAGCCTGATACTTCCTGTCTCGGCCGCCCTTTGCAGAGCCGCCTGCAGAGTCTCCCTCAACAATATAAATCTCGGTAAATGCGGGGTCACGCTCGGAGCAATCCGCAAGCTTGCCGGGCAGAGAAGCACCCTCCAGCGCAGACTTTCTGCGGACTAAATCACGTGCCTTTCTTGCGGCATCTCTTGCTCTTGCGGCGTCTACCGCCTTTGCAAATATGAGCTTTGCCACGCCCGGATTCTCTTCAAGGAAGAGTGCGAGCTTATCAGAAATGCAGCTATCCACCAGTGAGCGAATCTCTGTGTTGCCCAATCTGGCCTTGGTTTGCCCCTCAAACTGCGCCTCCTTGAGCTTAACGCTGATAATGGCCGTTAAACCCTCTCTTACATCCTCACCGGAGAAGTTCCTGTCATTTTCTTTAAGGATGTTATTTTTGCGGGCGTAGTTGTTCATAACACGGGTGAGAGCCTTCTTAAAACCCTCCTCATGAGTTCCGCCGTCTGTGGTGTGTATATTATTTGCAAATGAGATTAAGTTCTCATTATAGCTGTCGTTATATTGCATGGCAATTTCAACCGTGGAATTCTCGTCCTCAGCCTCTGCACTAAAATATAGAATTTGCGGGTGTATGACCTCAACCTGCTTTTTCTTGTGGATATACTCAACAAAGGACTTTATGCCGCCCTCATAGTGGAACTTCTCTGTTACAAGATTTTCTGCGTCCCTCTCGTCTATAAGCTCTATGTTAACTCCGGCGTTTAAAAATGCCTGTTCTCTAAGCCTTGTTTTTAGGACATCAAACTCATATTCCACTGTTTCGGTGAATATCTCAGGGTCAGCCTTAAAGTTGACCAGAGTGCCTGTAATGTCGGTATCTCCGATTATTTGCAGGTTCTCTGTCTCTGTGCCTCTTGCAAAGGATTGCTTGTAGATGTGCTCGCCGTCATAGACATTGACCTCAAGCCACTCTGAAAGGGCGTTAACAACAGAGGCACCAACGCCGTGCAAGCCGCCGGAGACCTTGTATCCGCCGCCGCCGAATTTGCCGCCTGCATGAAGGATAGTAAACACAACCGTAACGGCAGGAATGCCCATTTGCGGCTGGATTCCCACAGGTATACCACGGCCGTTATCCCACACGCTTATAACATTGCCGGGCAGGATTTTAACCTCTATCTTATCGCAATAGCCCGCTAAGGCCTCGTCTATGGCATTGTCTACAATCTCATAAACAAGGTGATGCAGGCCTCTTGGGCCTGTTGAGCCTATATACATGCCCGGACGTTTGCGAACCGCCTCTAAGCCCTCCAGAACCTGAATATTAGTCCCATCGTACTGTTGTTCATTAATATTATTATTCAAAAAAAAACCCCCGAAGTTAGATTTTAGATATTAGTTTTTAGATATTAGATGCTTAACCGGCTCCCTCTGAGAGGGAGCTGTCGCCCCATGGCGACTGAGGGAGGAAACGCAGGGCGAAGATGCAGACGTTCCAACTTTTTGAAGAGTGGGTGCAGATGCCACTAAAAGCCTTGTTTAACGGCTAAATTTGAGGCCTGCGCTGCCCTCCCTCCGGCACTGTAGTCCACCTCCCTCCAAGAGGGAGGCAAGTTACGGCAGACGTTTGAAACCACTTTTAATTTAAATTTGCGTAGCAAATTCGCCTTTAATTACGAATTATGCATTAAAAACGCTGTGCGTTTAAGCAGTGTTGTGCTGGAAATATTGCTTATATAAACCTTATCTAAGGTTACAATAAAGCTTTTTGGCAAATCCAGCGATACATTTACAACTCTGCCCGATTTTTCTGCACGGGTGAGGTAATCTCTGGTTAGCTTTGAGACTGTGGTGTTATCCAAATCAAAAATGCCGATAACATCAGCCTGTTTTATAAGAGTATCCTTACCAAGATGAAGGTACATGCTCTTGCCCCTTTTTAGCTTATTTCTCCGCCCTTAAGGTAGAAGGTCTTGCCCTCTGTCAAGCGCAGGAGTGGTGCTGGGTCGCAGCAGCTTATAAACACCTGTGAGCCTGTAAGCTTGTTTAAAATGTAATCCTGACGCTCTGTATCCAGCTCGCTCATTACATCATCAAGCAGAGCTATGGGCTTTTCTCCTGTGACCTCGTTTAGCAGCTCCGCCTCGGCCAGCTTTAGCGCAAGCACACAGGAACGCTGCTGCCCCTGTGAGCCATAGGTTCTTGCAGGCAATTCATTAATGCTTATTTCAATATCGTCCCTGTGGGGGCCGAAGGTTGAAAAGCCTGCTTTAACATCCTCTTTACGGGCTACTGTAAGTTCTTTAATAATTATATCATAAATTTCAGAAATTTGCATGTTAAAATTTGTAGTTTTTAAGGAATATTTTAAACTAATTTCTTCTTTTCCTGAAGAAATGCCCTGATATATCTCTTTTGCCGATTTAGTTAGCCTTTGCAGGTACTCCAGCCTGTTAAATATCATTTGAGCACCCAGCTTTGCCAGCTCCTCATCCCACACATCTAAGAGGGAATAGAGGGAGGTGCTCATTTTTATATCCTTTAAGATGGTGTTCCTCTGCTTGAGTGCCTTGTGATACCTTAAAAATACTTTTGTATGTAATGGTTTAACCTGACAGATAGCTGCATCAATAAATTTGCGCCTTTCGCTTGGCCCTTCCTTGATTAGTGAAAGAGTATCCGGAGAAAAGACCACAGCGCAAAATTCTCCCATTAGAGCTGCGCTGCTCTTTTTATCTACGCCGTTTAATTTATTTTCACGCTTGACACCATGTGGCAGAGAGTCTGTAAAAATATTTTTCCGTGCTTCCTGCGTCATTTCTGAATTCTTTTTTTCAAGCTTAATTTCGGCAGACTGTTCTCTCTCTCTTGCGAAAAAGTCTAATTTGATGGAGGTAAAGGCTTCTCCTATAGCAAGTATTTCTTGTTCCTTTGAGCCTCTAAAGCTCTTGCTGCCTGTAAACAGCCACAGAGCCTCTAAAAGGTTTGTTTTACCCTGTGCATTGTTGCCCCAAATTACATTAACCCCCTCTTGGGGGATTAGTTCAAAGGGCTTTAAATTTCTGTATCCCTTACCCTGCAGCTTTAAGACCCTCACGGCTTAAATTACCTCGTACTCTTTGTTATTATAGGCTATTATATCGCCCTGCCTGAGCTTTTTGCCCCGCATAAGGCAGATTTCGTCGTTAACCTTAACCTTGCCGTTTTGAATAGGCTCTTTAGCCTGCCCGCCAATCTCCACCGCTCCCGCAAATTTAAGAAAGGAATCAAGCTTTATATATTCTGTAGTAATTTGGATTTTTTCCATTATATTTTCCTTTGCTGTAGGGGACGATGTGGACATCGTCCCGTTTTTATGAAACTTTCAGGTATTTGCAGGATGATGTGGACATCATCCCCTACGGATTTTAATTAAATTTGCGCAGCAAATTAGCCTTCATTTTTCATTTTCAATTTTCAACTTTCAATTAAAAAATTGCAAAAGGCAATTTTTTAAAACTCTTGCTTAATTCTAACCGGCAGAACCAGGAACAAGAAGCTATCTCCCTCAGGGGGCAGTATCTTCATGGGGGCATTTGCTCCATTTAGGGCAAGACGCACCATATCTGTCTCAGAGGCTCGCAGCGCATCCAGCAAAAACCTGTTATTAAAGCCTATTTCAAGAGGTTCGCCCTCTATTTTTGCCTCTACCTGTTCAAAGCTCTTACCCAAGGTGGTGGAGCAGCTCACTTTAATTAAATCCTCGTCAAAAATGCAGCGGACGGGGCTTTTTAGCCTCTCTACTATCACAAGTGAGGCTCTTTCAAAGCAATTTAGCAGGATTTTAGTGTCTATTTTAAGCTCTGTTGCATTTTTGGTTGGAATTGCGGATTTATAATCTAGGAAAGTGCCCTCAAGCAGTCTGGAAATTACATTGTAGCTGCCTATGTTAAAGAAAATCTGCTTTTTACCAACAAATATTTCTATAACCTCTTCATCACTGTCAGAGAGGAGATTTTGAATTTCGCTTAAAGTTTTGCCTGGGACAACAAAGCTTAAGTCATCCTTGACCTCTATTGCTTCCTTTCGAACAGCAAGACGGAAGCCGTCTACCGCAACCAATCTAAGCTGATTTTCACCTGTCTCAAAGAGTACGCCCTTGTGTATGGGCTTGCTATCGTCAACAGCAATGGCAAATTTGGTTTGTCTAATCATGGATTTAAGCAAGGGCTGGCTGATGGTTATGCTGTTAGATTCGGTTAAAATTGGCAGCTCAGGGAACTCCTCAGGGTTGCCGCTCATGATAGAAAACTCTGAATCACCTGATTTTATCAGGACATTTAGGCTCTCGTCCGCCTCAATTGTGATGTCAGGATTGGGGAGCTTTTTGATGATTTCTCCAAAGAGATGGGCGGAGAGAAGCACTGCGCCGTCCCCTTGAACACCCGCTTTAATGCTGGTTTTGATGCCTAATTCAAGGTTGTATCCAGTGAGGGAGACGCTGCCCTCTCCTGTTTTAATCAGCACGCCCTCAAGGGCGGTAAAGCTGGATTTGGAGGGAATGGCACGGGAGACGTTGGAGACAGCCTCAACTAATTCTTCTCTATTGCATAATATTTTCATATTGACACCTTGTATTGAGAGTCGGTGGGCGACTCCCTGACGTCCTTTCTTAATAATTCTTTTTTTGAGGGAAATTAATATAAAATGATATAAATAATTATAGTAGTATTAGTAGGGGCTGTTGGATTTGTTTAAAACCTTAATTTAATTAATAAACTCCCCTTAAAAAGGGTGGGTCGGAATTGTTGAAGCAGTATTGAAAGATTTTTGAATGTGTTGAAAAGTTTGAGGGTTTAAACAGCGGTGTTGGAAGGGGGGTGTTAAATGTTAGGAAAAGTGTTTAATTTAGAAGTAAGATGCAAGAGGTAAGAAGTAAGAAATTTTACAATTACAGTGTTGCTTGATAGGGTTAATAATTCCCATGCTCTTACACAATACACTCAGTTGCAGGTCAGGCAAGCCGTGACCACTACAACTTTAATCAAAATTTGCGCAGCAAATCCGCCGCAACTCTTCACTCTTCACTCTTCACTCTTCACTCTTCACTCTTCACTTTTCACCTTTCACTCTAGTTATGTGCTTTTTATATTCTTAATTATGTCCTCAATTGTAGATTGCAGGGTTCGGTTGGATTCCATGGCTTTATTTATTTGGTTAAGGGCATATACAACGGTTGAATGGTCTCTGCCGCCAAACTCAAGGCCTATTTGCTCAAGTGAGATAGAGGTGACATCTCTGACCACATAAATGGCCACCTGACGGGCTGTTGAAATTTTAGCTGAGCGTTTTTTAGAGCAGATTTCCTCAGGGGTAACCTCATAGGTTCTGGCCACCTCAGAGATAATTTTTTCTATTGTAACGGGCAGGGGTTGGCTGTCAGATAGGATGTCCTTGATGGACTTTTGGGCGAGGTGTATGCTTATTTTTTCGCCGTTAAGGTGGTGATATGCCTTGAGCTTTTGCACTGTGCCCTCAAGCTGGCGTATGTTAGTTTTGATTCTGTTGGCTATGTATTCGGCTGTGTCGTTATCGACATAGAGGCCTATAGTCTCGGCCTTTCTTTTAATTATAGCAAGGCGTGTCTCATAATCAGGGGGTTGAATATCAGCTAATAAGCCCCATTCAAAGCGTGTGCGGAGCCTGTCCTCCAGAGTTTTAATCTCCTTGGGCGGCCTATCTGAGGTGATTATGATTTGCTTTTTTTCTTGATAAAGAGTGTTGAAAGTGTGGAAAAACTCTTCTTGAGTGGACTCCTTGCCGCCTATAAACTGAACGTCGTCTATAAGAAGAACGTCAATAGAGCGGTATTTTTTATGAAAATCTATCATAGCATTGACCTTAAGGGAGGAGATAAGTTCGTTGGTGAACTCGTCGCCCTTAATATAAACAATGTTTTGATCGGGATTGCTATCCTTGATTTTACTTATAATTGCATATAAAAGGTGAGTTTTGCCAAGCCCCGAGCCTCCGTAAATAAATAGAGGATTGTAGGATTGGCCGGGCTTATCCGCCACAGCCTGAGAGGCCGCATAGGCGAACTTGTTTGATTCACCTACAACATAGTTATCAAAGGTGTAATCGCTGCTGTCCTCTTCAATCTCCGGCTCTGAATTGAGCACCTCTGCTGAGGTGATTTTAACCTCAACAGGCAGGCCTATAATTTCCTCCAAGGCCTTGGAGATTATGGTACAGTAATTTTCTAAAACTACCTTTTGGTGGAACTCCGAGGGAGCTTGAAGTAAAAAGACACCTCTTTCAAATGAATATGGCACCAGATTTTCTATCCACAAGCCATAGGCCACGTTGTTTATCTGATTTTGAATTTTTGTGCATACTTTATTCCATAAATCAAGAAATGAATACATAAATTAAATCCTCCGCTTTACTTACGCTTTACAGTTTGGGGTAACCCTAACTTATAAATTATAGCACAAACTATAAAAATTTGCTACACAAAGTTATAATGATTTTTTGAGAAATAGATAGGATATTTTTGTATGCTAAGTTTATTTGGTGGTTTGTTGTGCAAATAGTAACTAAATGTAGAGAAAATAGAGGTTTTAATGTTATGTAGTAGAAAAGTAATAGTTGAGAGGAGATTTTGGTGATTTTTTGTTTAAATATGCTAGATGGGTGGATTTAGCACATAACTTAAAAAATTTGCGGCGGCGGTTGGGGTGATGTAAAGGGAAAAAATATTAATCGTTTTTACTTATTGTAAGTTTAAGGTTGCTTGCGATTTGTTGTACATACTCTTTATGCCCCGCAAGCTTTGAAGAATTATATTGCTTTGAAATAAATTCATTTGCTTTTTCTGTATTGCCTTTTAATCCATATATCATTGCGGTTTCTAAATTTATTGTATTGTTAAAAGCTTCAATATCCTTATATTTGTTTCGATTAGTTAAAACCATATCACGACTTTCAAGCTCACTAAAAAAGGGGAAGACTTTATTTGTGATAATAGAAATAATTTGATTAACTATTGCTTCAATATTATCGGTATCAAGTCGCAGGAATTGGGCATCGTAGTTATATCCAGCTTCAGTCTTACCAATCTTTATGCCTATAAATCTAAACAAATCACTTCTAATATTACACTCATAATCGTGATAAACCTCCTTTTCAGGAGGCAAAATAAATTTCTTTTCAAAAGCTTCAGGAACTCTAATGCCAATTTGTACCCAAAATTTGTTATTATTATAACAATATGATTGGCCTATTTGAAATGTTATTATCTGAAATAAGCCATCTGCGGTTCTTCTGCAATGAGAGCGTCCCTTTTTCTTAAATCCGTTTGGCTTTAGGCATTTGAGATTAACCTGTTTTTGTATTTCATCTAATCGTAAAACATAAATTGATTTTTTAATAGCCATGTTTTGCTCCATTTTTATTTTACACTAAACACTCTTATTTGTGAAAATTATAATATATTTTGATTTTTAAGTCAAGAAAAGTAATAGATTTTATGATTTTTATTGACTTAATAATTTTTGAGGGCTTAAATTAATGCGCCCCTTGCTGGTTGATTAAGCAAGGGGGCGCAGGATTTAGTTGTTATGCTAAAACTTATCATTTAAGCAACGGGCTTGGACTCTTTGCTTTTTTTCTAATTGCGATAGCCAGTGCTATCATCAAACTGATAATGCAAAATAAAAAGCCAAAGAAAAAAATTACTCGCACAAAATTAGCCCACTTATATTGCATAGCCATTTTTAGAAATCCGAAAAAAATAACGCCGAGAAGAATTGATAACATGCCTACATTTTTCCAAAAATCACTTTTTTTAAAATCTTTAATTATATCTATTCCAGCCATAATTGCTACAAAAAATATTATAGGGTATGGGATAGTTTCACCAATTTTATTTAGCATAGTAAGTATCCTATTGATGGTCTAAATTTACAATTTTGTTAAATAGATCTTCACTTATATGAATATTATTTTCAATCAATTTCTCAAGCAAGGGTCGCAGCTCTGATATAAAACCCAATTTCTTTGATTCAATTAATATACCAAGTGTGCCAATTGTATTTATGTTTAGATTTTTTGCAATAAAGCGAGCTTTGCGCTCGTCTACGAGTAGCAAATCAGCATTTATCTCTTCAAAAAGAGCAATCGCCTCACTTTCGCCCTTATCGAGGCCTGTTGCGGCGGCAAGTAATTTAACGGCAGATTGATTTTTCACGTCATTTACTTGAATAAAATCACAACTTTTAATCATCACAATTTCATTAGGAAAAGAATCTTTTGCCAGCAGCTCATTATAAACAGCAGATGGAATCGTAATACTATCATACAGCTTTTGAATTAAATATAATTTTTCTATTTTTAGTAACGATATAATGGGAGTGGTATCAGAAACGATAATCATCTACCTAGCCTCCCAAAATTTATGTGCAAGCTCGGCATCCTCCATGACCTCGTCAAAGGATTGATCAAAATATGGTATGCCCACACTTCCTAAATCAGTTATAAATTTCATTTTACCAATTCCTAATAATTCGGCAGCCTTTCCGAAAGAAATTTTATTTTCACGTACTAATGCATACATCATTAACTCCCGAACGTTAAAAAGGTAGTTAGGGTCGTTTAAATTAATGTAAGCAGAAACCGCCTCCGGAAGATTTAAAACAACTTGCATACACAACCGCCTCCTTTTTAAGTATAATGCCCTGAATATATTATAACAGAGCTTTTCATAAAACGCAAAAGAAATTTTTAAGTACATGTTGTGACAGATTAATATAGAGCGACAGGTATTAAAGTTGTGCGGCCTCAATGCAGTTGAAAATAAAAATGCTCCCCTTGCCGGTTGATTAAGCGAGGGGCGCACGTAAATTACAAATTGCGTTTTTATTTTGTAACGGCCAAAATTTTCGGTTTCCCTCCTGCGGGTGGGAAATAAATGAAAAATGATAAATGATATTCGCTTTCGCTAATGATGAATGATAAATACAAAAAATGCCGTTTAAACTTGGCGTCTTTCTTGATTCATCATTCACAATTTATCATTTATCATTCTTCATTGCCACTCGCAAGCGGCATTTTTTGGTTGCGGGAGTAGGACTTGAACCTACGACCTTCGGGTTATGAGCCCGACGAGCTACCAACTGCTCCATCCCGCGATATTTTTGGCTCTGCCTTTTTAGCAGGGTCTTTATTATACACCCAAAAAAGATATAAGTCAAGGCTTTTTGCAAAATTTCTTTAAATTCCCTTGACATTTCATATACATATAAGATATAATGTTAAATTGATAGGCTATTTGTGCAGTTAGTTTAACCGCATATTTAATATTTCATACCTTGAAAGGAGGGTTTTTTATGCTTAGAACATATCAGCCCAAAAAGCTTCACAGAAAAAAGGAGCATGGATTTAGGAAGAGAATGTCTACAAAAAACGGCAGGAAGGTTCTTGCTCGCCGCCGTGCTAAGGGCAGAAAGCAGCTTTCATATTAATTGGCTTAATTCGGGTATCTCAACATAGAGGCCACTTGATGTGGTCTTTCTTTTTAATGCGGGGTGCACTAGCTTGAAAAAAACAAGAAGGGTAGGGCGCAGGTGCAACAAATACTTTTTTTATAAAATATTGTTG
>JAISYX010000144.1 GCA_031269595.1 Oscillospiraceae bacterium | reverse complement strand
GAAACAGACACCCTTTGCAGTTGTTGTGTTAAGTTAGTGCATATGGGACGATGTCCACATCGTCCCGTTTCCCAAAAACTCGCAGGTATTTGCGGGATGATGTGGACATCATCCCCTACTTTTCTGTAAGGTCTTAACCCTTACAGGCTTGATTGTTAATCATCTCCAAAATGCACTTGCTTTGTGCGCAGTATCTCTTCTATTTTATCAGAGCCATCGGGCAAAAAGGTGGGCTTTGGCGGCGGAGGCGGTGTATCCTCGGCGGGCTCGAACACCAGAGTGCCCCGCACCTCACGCCTTTGGGGGTTCTGTGGTACACCCTGTGCTGCGCCCTCCCTTGGGGGCGGTGGCAAATCCTCTGGCTTAAGCTCCGGCTGGGGCATGTCACGCAAATCCTCCAAGGCCTCACGCCTTTTAATGCGCTTTACTACATCCTGCATTGCACGGCGTTTGATTATGGAGCTTATTTGCGCCGCCCGCTTTTTATCCTGTATTGAAAGGTTTAAGAATCCCATCTCCTTAAGTAATTGCGCACGGGCAAGATATATGCCGGAGGCGGCGGTAAAATCCTCGCACTCCCTGCGAATGATAAGGAGTTCGTACAGCTCTGCGGCTGTTACAAGCTCCTTTAGAGCCTCCTCCTTGCGCCCGCATAAGATTAGCAGCTTTGTGTACCTTAAGTATAGCTCGCCTGTGCGCTCGCTTATAAGGCGGCTTGCTGCATAGTTCTTGCGTATAAGCTTAAGCCCGCAGCCCAGAGCGTCCAGCTCCAGTTCACGTTCCCCCGATTGCTTGCAGACATCTGCGCCCATTATATACAGGGGGATTAGTATAGGCAGTATGCTGACTCTGCCCTTTGCAAGCTCCTTTTCAAGCACGGCGGCAGCCTTGCCCAAGCAGGAGGCGGCACGCTGTAAATCGCCGTTTGCGGCATGTATCTTGCCCTGACCAATAAACACATGGGCAAGGTACATTAAGTCCAGCTTTGGGTATTCAGAGATTAGCTGCTCTGCTTTTGTAAAATCCTCCATAGCCTCAACTGTATAGCCCTCTTCAAGATAGGCCTTGCCGCGCAGAGTTAAGGCTCTGGCTCTATCCTCATTATAACGCAAAATGCGGGAATCTGCAAGTAGGGTGCTGTAATGCTCTGCGGCGTTTTCGTAAAGGCTGCCCAGCAAATCGGCGGGGATAGGCATATCCCTTTTAACTACCTGTCTTTCGGCCTTAAGCTCGTCTATAACGCCGTCTGATGCCAGCTCTGACCAGGCACGGCGCAGCTTTTCGCTAAGGCCGAGCTTTTGTGGGTTCTCCTGATACACTCTGTAAAGGGTGGTTATGGGGTTAATCCAATCCTCTGTTAGGCCAAAGCGGCGGGCGTAGTAGGTTGGTCTTTCATCGGGATAGGCAAAGCTTTTGATTAGCACATAGCTAATCCAGCCTGCAAGCTTGTTTGGCTTGACAGAGGCAAGCTTTATGCTGGCCTTAAAGCTTAGCACTCTATTTGTCTCAGAATCCAGCTTTAGCGAAGTAACCTTGCCGCTCAAGGGCAGGACATAGGCCTCATCAATGGCAGTTTTGAGCCATTTTTGCACATCTGCGGGCACCTCTCCCAGCAGGCGGCCTTTAAAGTCGAAGAGCTGAAGCTCGGCTTCATCCCCTGTAAAATCATACACACGGCGCGGAATTAGCATATGCCCCTCATCCAGCTCATTTGCTGCCTTGCGGCTAAGCTCATCATTGATAGGCGGGACATCAAAGTTAATTTCAAAGGTGTTGGGAATGTTAAAATCTGAGCAGGGGCGCACATCTCTTGAGAGAACCAGCAGGTCATAGGGGTGAGTTGCCAGCCTGACAAACATATCCGCCTGACTTGCAAGCTGCTTGCAGCTGCGTTCTAAGGCCGCAATGTTGTAGGTGTTTGGGTTCTTGCTGTACCATTCGCCCCTGTCGTTTTTTGCACCGCTAAAAAAGGCACGGCGGCTCGTTCTCCGCTCCCTTATGTGGTAGATATACTGTGCGGTGTTTTGCACGCAGTAGAGGGTATCGTTTATAATCAGTTCTGCAATATAATTGCCTATAAAGTATGGGTGCTCAAAATCTGTTACTGTATAGGGATTTGTAATAACCTCCCTGTGGAGCTTATCCAAGCGTGTGCCGCCCCAATATTCCTTAACCTCTATGATTATAGAGTCTACATTCTCGTATATCTTGCCGCAGGCCTCAAAGAGATATTGGTCAAGAGGGTCTTTGTTAATGCCTATGGGCAGGGCGGGCGCAAGACTGCGCAGCAGGATTTTAAGCTGTGATAAATCCTGTGGGACAGGCTCGCTTGGGTCAACGGGGAATCGCTCTAAAGGGCTGCGGAGGCCGTCACACTCAACAAAATATCCGCTTAAAACGGTTTGCAGCTCGGGTATTAAATTATACTGCTTTTGCAAGTCTTCAACCTCCTTTTTTAGATGTTAGATGTTGGGTGTTAGATTTTAGATGTGCCTAGTTGTGGGTTTTTTTCTGTGTCTTGTGCCTTGTTAAATCAAAAACTCGTAGAGGCCACGGCTTGCCTGGCCCGCTTTACCATAGCACGCACCTTGGGTCAGGCAAGCCGTGACCCCTACGAAACGTAAAGCTTTAACCTTACAAGGCAGTAGGGGCAGACCTATGTGTCTGCCCAAAGACGGGCATTTTACGATAATCTGGGCAGACACATAGGTCTGCCCCTACGCATTTTTTAGAGATACCAATTTATAGTTGTATTATAGCATATTACCGCATAAAAGTCAATTTTTGCGTGATTTCAGGCGGTTTTTTATGGGCTGAAAACGGCTTAGGTATGGGCTTTGCGGGTGGGGTGATATGTTAATAAGAAGTTTACATATGGGTAATTTTAAGTTGAAAATTGAAAGTTGAAAGTTGAAAATTAATGGTGAATTTGCTGCGCAAATTTAAATGAAGTAGCGGAGCAACCAGTCGGAGCTTTCTCCCTCTGCGATGGAGGCCGGTTTCGGTGGACGTCTGAACCTTTTAACCAAAATTCAAGAAGCAATTCACCACAATGATGCATTGTGAATTGAAAAAACTTTCAACTTTCAATTCTCAACTGTCAACTCACTTATGGTACTTCCCCTCTGCGTTAATTGAACATGCTCTGTACAGCTGCTCGCATAGCAAAACCCTTGCCAATTGGTGGGGAAAGGTCATTTTTGACATGGATATGCGGTAATCGGCGGCATTTTTTACACTTTGCGCCAAACCGTGAGAGCTGCCTATTATAAAGGCCAGCTTGCTCTGACCATTAAGGGCGCAGGTGTTTATTGTATCCGCAAGCTCCTCAGAGCTGAAGGGCTTGCCCTCTATACACAGGGCAAAGCTGCTTGCCCCTGTGGGAATGCCTGCAAATATACGCTGAGCCTCCTGCTCCAATGCGGCGTTGATTTGTGCTGCATTAGGCTTTTCGGGCAGCTTGGATTCCGGCAGCTCTATAATTTTAAAGCTGCAATACGCACCCATGCGCTTGGCGTATTCGGCGCAGGCCTCCCGCCAAAAGCTCTCTTTAAGCTTGCCTGTGCAGATGATTGATATTGACAGCATAGCGCGTTCCCCTTTATGCTTGGATATTAATATTTTAAACTATTATGGGGTTTACGTCAAGGTATACACGATTTTAGATAAGAGATAAGAGATAAGAAGTAATAGATAATAGATAATAGTTTAAACTTAATTTATAGAGGGAACTGCGACTGGGCAATTTCTAGCTTCTAGCCTCTGGCCTCTAGCATCTAGTTGTGACAGCTCCCTCCAATAGGGAGCCAAGCATCGATGCGTTGCTCCGCTGCTTTAATCAAAATTTGCGCAGCAAATCAGCCGCAGCTTTTCACTTTTCACTCTTCACTTTTCACTTTTGCAGCAATGCAACGCACTCCACATGCTTGGTTCTAGGGAACATATCCACAGGCTGTATCTTCTGTGCTGCATAGCCCAATTCAGACAGCAGTTTTAGATCTCTGGCAAGGGTAGAGGGTTCGCAGGATACATAAACTATGCGCTTTGGCTGCATTTCGGCCATTGTTTGCAGCAGCTCCGCAGAGCAACCCTTGCGTGGTGGGTCGGCTATAATCACATCTGGCGTGATGCCTCTGTTTTTGAGCTGTACCGCCGCTTGAGCGGCGTCTGCGCAGATAAACTCGGCGTTTAAAATTCCGTTTGTGCGGGCGTTTTCTCTGGCGTTCTCCACCGCCTGCGGGATAATCTCCACCCCTATCAAGGCCTTGGCCTGTGCCGCCATGCTAAGGCCTATAGAGCCTATTCCGCAGTACAAATCCAGCAGCACCTCTGCCCCTGTTAGGCCTGCGAAAGCCTGTGCGGTTTTGTAGAGCCGCTCCGCCTGCGCCCTGTTCACCTGATAAAAGGAGAGGGGCGAGAGCTTGAGTTTAACGCCGCAGAGCACATCATTTATGTGCCCTGCGCCCCACAGAGTGCGGCATTCGTTGCCCAAAACCACATTGCCGGACTCTCTGTTTATATTTATCTGAATGCTCTTTATATCATGGCAGGACGAGCGCAGAGCTTCAACTAAACTCTCGCTCTGAGGCAAATTTTTTGCGTTAATCACTATGCAGGCCATCACTTCGCCTGTGGCTGTGCCCTTGCGCAGGTAGAGATGACGGAGCACACCCCTGCCCGTGGCCTCATCATAGGCAGAGATGCTGGCCGCCTCTGCCCACGCCTTAAAGGCCTGTGCAATTGCGGCGAACTCCTTGGGCTGCAAAAGGCAATCCTCACAGGGGATTACCCTGTGGGAATAACGGGCGTAAAAGCCCATGCTTATGCCGCCCTCCGGCCTTGCAGAAATAGGGAACTGAGCCTTGTTGCGGTAGCGCAGCTCCTCGGTTGCGGCTATAATAGGCAAAACCTCGGCAGTAATGCCGCCAATGCGAATAAGAGCATCCCTGCAACGTTGCTCCTTGGCCTCCAGCTCCGCACTGTAGCTAATGTGGCGGTAATCGCAGCCGCCGCAGCGGCCAAACAGAGGGCAATCCGGCTGTATCCTGTGTGGGGATGGCTCTAGCACTTGCTCTATTTTGCCTATTGCATAATTTTTAGAGGTTTTAATGATTTTAGCCTCTACCAGCTCTTGGGGTGCGGCATTGTGTACAAACACAGCCATGCCCTCATGGCGGCCAACGCCGCTGGCCTCAGAGGTAAGGGAATCTATTTTTAATGTGATGATTTCGTTCTTTTTTAGCATGTGAGCTCCTGGTTTTTATTTTAAGTTGAAAGTTGAAAATTAAGGTGGATTTGCTTCGCAAATTTTAATGAAGTAGCTGAGAACCTCGTCGGTGCTTGGCTCCCTCTTGGAGGGAGCTGTCACAACTAGATGCTAGAGGCCAGAGGCTAGAAGCTAGAAATTGCCCAGTCGCAGTTCCCTCTATAAATTAAGTTTAAACTATTATCTATTATCTGTTATCTAAATATCAACTCAAGATTTTTGCCATTGAAAGCAGTTGTTCGGAAATTCCGAACAACTGCTTTTCATTTGATTTTAATTGAAATTTATATATTTTGCAAATTTCTTTTTTATTCTAAATTTGCCTGTATCTGCGCCATTTTGCATTTAATTATATGCTCCATCTGTATAATCGTAGCTTTTACCTTTTCCCAAATTACATCTTTCGCACAAGGTGCGTAAGTTTTCATAAGTAGTTTTGCCGCCCTCATAAATAGGTAGGATATGGTCTACATGCAGTTTGACGCCATCATTTTGGGTTGCCCCGCATATTACACAGCGATGCTTATCCCTGCATAAAATTTGGTATCTAAGCTTATCAGTCATTAGAGACCTCTCATACTCGGCTCTCTGTTTTCTTACTCTTCCGCTATTAATTTCCTTTGTTAATCTCCAGAAATTACCTACTGTGAGATAGAATGCGTTGCTACAACGGGTTCTTGCCTGTGGGCTGGTGTAACTGCAAACAAGCTTGCACAAGGCAACGCTCTGGGCGTTTTGCACATAATATGCATTTTTAATTGCGCTATCTATTCTATTCCTTATGGGCTCTGCTGTTGATATTCTTACGCTGTTCCATTGATTTACCAGTGCACGATATGCGCAGATATAGCTATTGTAGGCGGTTTGCAAAGCCACTGCCATTTGAGCATATTGAGTATGTAATATATTATTTTCTGAAAACATAAGCATCAAATGTTGTTCATGGTTAAAGCGTTCAACCTGCGCTTTACTATTGCGATTCACATTGATTACTCTAACCATTGGTCTTGCTGCATCATAGTTATGTTTGATTGTGTTAATTTGGCTTACAAAATATTTGTACTGTGGGGAAGAAAATATTTTGTTCTGGTTCGTAATCCGTAGGACAATAACAGTAATGACTGCTCCTATTAAGCCAATTCCTATTAAAAATAAAATTGTATTTCCCAATGCCTCCATATTGACAATCACCTTCTATAAGACAATTTTTTAATCAAAATTTGCGAAGCAAATCTACCTGTCCGGGTTCAAGAGATCGGTAAGTGAAAAGGTTCAGAAGAAAGGTAAGCAGGGGTTCGCAACATCGGTAAGCTTTTGGGAAAAAATAACAATTACAGGAGAGTGATTGTTATGCCATGGAAGGAAACCGATGCAATGGAACAGAAGGAAAAATTTATAGGCGAGATGCTCAAGAACAAAAAGCCATTTAAACACTTGTGCCAAGAATTTGGAATAAGTGAAAAAACCGGACACAAGTGGAAAAAGCGATTTTTAGAAGAAGGAAAAGCAGGTCTTCTTGAGGAAAGCCGTGCGCCGATTTCAACACCAAACAGCCTGCCGGAAAAAGTTGTGATTGACCTTTTGAGCTTGAAATATGCACACGAGTCATGGGGTCCAAAGAAAATTCTTGCTCTTTATGAAAAGGCGCACAAGGGACAGCCGCTCCCGTCTTTATCGAGTGTTAAGCGCATTTTTGACCGTGCAAAGCTTACAAAAAAGCGAAAGGTTCGAAAAGTGGTGTGTGATCCATCACGACTGCGAAACCGCATATTGCCTGAGGATAACAATGATGTCTGGGCAATTGACTTTAAGGGCTGGTGGAAATCTGACGGTGAAATTTGCGAACCATTTACTGTGCGGGATTTGCACTCACGTTTCTTGCTTGAAATCCGTCTTATGGAATCCAAAAGCAGCAAAGCTGTGCGCAAGGTTATGACAGAGCTGTTCAAAAAATACGGGCTTCCAAAGGTCATCCGTAGTGACAACGGCACACAGTTCTCGTCACCTAATGGTGTACTTTCGCTGACCAACCTCTCTGCTTGGTGGATTACGCTGGGCATCATGCCGGACAGAACCGAAAAGGGAAAGCCAGGGCAAAACGGTTCCTTAGAGCGGATGCACTCCGACATCGCAAGGGAAATACAAGGCAAGGTCTCAGGCGGCCGCAGAACAACTCAAGCGGTGCTTGATGCTTGGCGGGAAGAATACAACAACGTGCGTCCCAACGAGGCTATCGGCATGAAAACTCCTTCTGAGGTTTATCAATGCTCACTGCGCAAGTATTCAGGAGATATGGACGATTTGGAGTATCCTCCGGGCTTTCAGTTGCGTCACGTCTACAAAAACGGAACGATTTCTTTTGGCGGTGTGCGGGTCTCAATCGGCTTTTCTCTTAGAGGCTTAACTCTGGGCTTAAAACCTCTTGAAGACGGTAAGTATCATGTTTTTCTTGCAGACTTTTTGCTGGGGACTTTGGACGCCGATTTGTATTGCTTTATTCCTTGGGAAAGTGTAAAATAGTTAAGAAGACCTCTGTTGAAATTGGGGCTCTGCCCCAAACCCCGGAGTTTATCGCTTTTGTTTTCCAGAACAAGAGAAACGGTGCGAACGTCTAAAACCTCCGCACCGCTTGTTCTGCCAAACCTCACTTGCCGCTCAGGTCGCACTCCTGCGTTGCCCTATCCTGCTCGCGAGTAAAAGCGATGCTATTTTTTCCTATCATGCATTTTTATATGCATACCATCTTTTTACAATTCTTTTTTTCGTATTTTTTGGACTTACCGCTTTTGTCATCGGCTTACCCTTCTTCTGAACCTTTTCACTTACCGATGTCTTGAATGGACAACCTTAATTTTCAACTTTCAATTCTCAATTTTCAACTTAAATTTATACATTATGCATTAGAATTTACCCCATCTCCTCAAGCAAGCGCAGCAGCTCCTCCGCCTCGCTTAGCTTGCGTTGGGGCTTGGGAGGCAAGGGCGGTGCAACCTGCACCAGCGGCCTTGGCGGCAAGGGCGGCAAGGGTGCCGGCAGTAGAGGCTCTTGTTGCCACTCTTCGCTCTCCGGCTCCGGCAGCCTCTGCTCCGGTATTTGAGCCATGTGCTCCTGGTGAAGTCTTTGCTTTTCCTCGTAATATCTGGCGTAAATTTCGCTGTCGGCTGGGTCTCCCGGGGCTGTGCCCACAAGCTCTGTTACAAGGGCGTCTATGTCGCCCTCATAGTGTATTTGCTTGCCCACGCCTTTAGGCACAAAGGTGCTTGTACCCGCCTCGTGTATGGTTTTTTCAACTATGCTGTCTACAAAGGTTGAAATCTCTCTGTCTGTTAAATCCTTGCCATAGGCACGTAAGGGGAGAGAGCCCTCTGTATGTGTGTTCTCTGATATGCCCTTGCGTGTCATTTCCATAAGCCTGTTAACGTCCAGCTGAGCCTTTAAATCAAAGGGACTTACGTTTGTAAGAGGATAAAGGCTGACTAAATCATAGGCCTTGGGCTTGGCCTCCTCCTCCAGAATCAGCTCTACAGCCTTTCTGTCGGCCTTGTTGCTAAGCTCCTCCATTGCGGAGTCCGCGAGCTTTTCAAAGGCTATTTTGTCCCCTTGCAGATACTCCTCAAACAGCACAAGATTCTTGCGCAGAGCAAGGCGGCAGGCCATGCTTAGGGTAGTGTGGTCTATAACTAAGGCCAAGCTGTGGCTAACAGCGTATTCATATGGGTCTACGCCGTTTCTAATCATTTCCTTGAGTATCTTTCTGCCTATCTCCTGATTTATCATAAAGTTAGATTGCAGTATAACCAAGCCCGCCAGCTTTTGAGGCGAGAGCTTAAGCTCCCCGGGCTGCATGTCCCAATCCTTTAGCAACGGATACAGCTCGTGGGCTATCCACACTGCCGTCTCGTGCTCAAAGCCGCTAAGGCGGCTGGCCTCCTCAAACAGCTCTACAAAGGCACGCTGGCGGCAGATTATCTCTGCCTCCCCCTCTGCCAGATGGTAGCTCTGCATATACCGCTGCTTGCGCTTTTCGGGCAGCTCATAGGCCGCCGAGGCCGCAAGCTCCAAATAATCATCGTGTATGTCAATTACAGGCAGAGAAAAGGCACGGCTGTAAAGCTTCTTTTCAGCCTCTTCCTCCTGCGGGGCGGCAGATTGCCGCTTCTCATCCCAATAAAAGCTCTCCGGCTCCACAGGCAGACCAAAGCTGAGCAAGCCCTGCTGCCTACCCTCTTCAAATTCTATTATGCTTTTTAGGCTCTCTATGGGGGCGTGAGCGTGTGTTACTGTGGAGGCTGAGTGTTTGCCCTTATAGTCGGTAAACAGCGTTATTTCGGCGTATATGGGCTCTTCCTGAGGGATTACGTTGCTCACTCCAAAATAGCTGAGCATGGTAAACAGTGCTCTTATGTAGTCCCCTGCCTCTGCTGCACTTGAGAGAGAGGGCTGGCTGCTGATTATAACAAGGGGTGCGCCGCTTAAATTGTTATCATAAAGGCCGTTGTAGCGGTATTTTGTGGGATAGTTAAACTCCTCGGCTATGGCCGCATAGGCTATGTCTATGCTCTTTTCCTCCTTACCGTGGTTAAAGCTCATTCTGCCGTTTTTGCCTATAGGTCTGCTGTGCTGTATGTACCTAAAGCCCTTGGCACTGCCGGATATGGGGCACAGCTCCTTTTCAAACACCAGCTCCTTTTCAGTGGTGCAGCCAAGGCACAGGCTGGCCATTAGAGCCTGCTTGATTGCCGCTGCATTGGGTAGGGGCAGGTAGCCCGGCACTCCCAAGCACAGGGGACACACCGCTGTGTTTGGCTCTGCCTGCAAGGATGGGATTCTGCAAGGACACATGAGTTTGGATTTAACCGCAAGAGGTACATGTATGCTTAGTCCTATATGTGTTGTAATGCTTTGCTTCAATTCTGCCATTAGTTAATCTACTCTCCTGCTAAAAAGGTGTGGTATTTGCTTATACTCTGGAATATAGCCGCCGCACTCAGCACGGCCTCCCCCTCGGTAGAGGGGGCTATCATCTGGCAGCCCACGGGCAAGCCATCGGGGGTATATCCGCAGGGAACTACAGCGGAGGCACTGCCCGAAAGCACAGCCGGAGCAAGCATTGCAAGCTGCTCTGAGGCAACCACAAGAGGGTCATACCACTGCTCGTTTTCGGGTGCTGTATTGGGGCTTGCAGGCAGTATAATAAGATTGTATTTAGCAAATAGCTTGCCAAGCTCACCCTTTAATATATCAACAAAATTAAGAGCACGGCTGTAAACATCTGCACCTGCCTCATCTCTATTTTCCAAAAGCCCCATGCCCACAAGGATTCTTATTTTATCCGCAGGGGTTAGCCTTTCGGCTCTTATTTCATCGGGACTTTTGCCCCCTGTGTTAAGGCTTGTGTGCATCCTGCCGTTAAGTGCAGAGGTGTTTGTGTACAGCTCTGTGCAGGAAATGGCGGTGAGTGCCTCGGCGCAATGCCTGAGCATGGAGAAGGAGAAGACCTCTACACTTGCACCCATTTGCCGCAAGCCCTCCGGCACACTAAGCACCATGGGGCGCACCTCCTGAGGTATGCTGCGGGTTAGCTCTGCGGGCACTCCTATTTTAAAGCCTGAGGCCTCATATTTATTATTAAATGCATTGCGCCTGCAGCAGCGGGAATCCTTGCCGTCAGGCCCTTGTATGATTTGAAAGGCAACCGAAATATCACGGGCATCCTTTGCGGCTATGGTTACTCTGTCCCCAAATGGCACAGTTGAGAGCACCCCGTGCAGGGACGCAGTGCCGTTCCCCGCCATAAAGGCGGAAGCTCCGCATAGTGCGGAGGCGAGCATAGAGCCGCCAAAATCCGCCCCTATTGCAAGAGGGACAGCTCCCGTTACCACAGCAGAGCCGCAGCCTGTGCTGCCCGCTGTTCTGCCCCCTGCCCAAGGGTTGCGCATAAGGGGCTTGGCAGAGATGTTAAAAAAGCCGAACTCCTCCATGTTAAGCTGCGCAAGCAAAATAGCCCCCGCCTGCTCCATGCGCTCCACAATGGTAGAGTCGTAATCCGCTTTAAAGCCGCCCAAGAGCTGCGAGCCTGCGTTAAGCTCCGCACCCTTGGCAGCAATGTTTGAGCACACGGCAAAGGGCACTCCCGCAAGCAGTGAGAGGGGCTCGTGCTTATCCACACGCCTTTGCAGCTCCTCAGCCTTTTGCAGGGCGGATTCTGCAAACAGCTTAACCACGGCGGCGGTTCTGGCCTGGGTTTGCTCTATTTGCAGAATAAAGGCCTCTACGCATTTGCGCACCTTTAGCTCGCCCGATTTAATTTTTTGCGAAAGGGTAATTGCAGAAAGCTCTGTTATATTGGTCATGTTAATCACCATGTGAGGTGAGCCGCACGGGATTGTGCGGATTCCTGCATCCTTTCTGGTTAATGCGTATTTTGTAATTAATGGTGGATTTGCTACGCCAGCTAGACGCTAGATACTAGAAACTAGAGACTAGAACCGATAAGGCGCAACCGACTTGATTGCCCGCAAACTGGGCGGGTTGTTTGCGTTAGGGAAGCGGAGAAAAGTGAAAAGTGAAGGGTGAAAAGTGAAGAGTTGTGGTGGATTTGCTACGCAAATTTTGATTAAAGGGGTTCAGACTGCTGTCGCCACCTGCCTCCATCGCAGAGGGAGCCAAGTACGATGAGTTGCTCAGCTACTTCATTAAAATTTACGTAGTAAATCACCATTAATTACGCATTACGCATTACGCATTAAACAAAATCTCCTCTATAGCCACGCTGCGCTGGGGCTTATCCTCCCTTAGTGCGGCCAGAGGCACTGTGTCGTTATTCATGCGTGCAGATGCCCCCAAGGGCAGACATATTGCGTCCAGATAGCGCATAATATTTTCTATTTGAGCGGCGGCAAGGCTCTGCTCTTGGGGAGTAAGAGCTATGCCTGCGAGTGATGTATCCGTTTTCATAACACCATATATTTAGAGGGTTAGCACACCAACAACACATTAAAACTGTTTGTTGTGCCTGCGCCCTACCTTTCGTATTATTTTTTCAACCTTATCCTCTATGTAATTTTATAATCAATTGCTGCATATTGTTATTGTAGCAGTAAAAACGAGTAATTTCAAGCGGTATTCGTGTGCTTTTTATTCAAACTTGTTAATAATCTCCAAAACACACAAAAAACCCGCACCACAAAGGGTACGAGCCTTTTTAGTAATTGATGTGAGTTTGAAACAAAAAACAACGAAAGACGCAGGCGCAACAAACATTTTTTAATATATTGTTGGTGTGCGGACTTGCGGTGCTGCCCAAATTTTAATTTGGCTAACAGCACCCATGCACAGTTGCCCCAAATCTCCGATTTGGTCGGCAACCACTGCCTCTGACACATGGTGTCAAAAGTTCTTATCTGTAGCTTACTTAGAACTCAACTCTTTTTGGCATTCATCGCAGATATTTTTACCTTTAAACTTTTGAATATTTTCAGTTTTACCGCAAAATATACACGAAGCTTGATACCTCTGAAGGACTATAGAGCCCCCATCGGTAAAGATTTCAAGAGGCTCGTTGGACATTCCAAGGGTCTCACGCAATTCAATGGGTATTACTATTCTCCCCAAATTATCCAGCCTTCTAACAATTCCTGTAGATTTCAAAACCTATCTCCCCCTTTCAACCTGGGTTTTTATTGTTTTTAGGCAAATTTTTCGCCTAAAACAAAAAAAACGGTTATTACAGACAAAAATATGATACCAGAGTTTGAACCTGATGTCAATATTTTATATCGAAAAGCTGTGGAACCTCAGCAGGTTTCACAAAAAATGGTTGGTGAATTATATATGATGAATTACATTTGGGCTGCTCTTATAATATTTTCGATTATATTTTCATGCCTATTCGGCGATGTAACAAAACTATCGAATGTATTATTAACCAGCGGCAATGATGCCCTTGAGCTTGCACTAACCCTTGCGGGGGGCATGTGCCTTTGGGGCGGGCTAATGCGCATAGCCGATAAATCCGGCATAACCAAGCTTACAGCAAAGCTGTTTTCGCCCCTTATAGGCCTGATTATGCCAGGCGTAAAACGGGGCTCTAATGCCGAAAGAGCCGTTACCATGAACATGGCGGCAAATCTTTTGGGCTTGGGGAATGCCGCTACTCCCTTAGGCCTAAAGGCTATGGAGGAGCTGGATAAGCTCAACGGACATTCGCCCACGGCCTCCCCTGCAATGACGGCCTTTGTTGTGCTTAACACGGCCTCAATCCAGCTATTGCCATCCACTATAGCCATGCTTCGTGTAGAATACGGTTCTGCTAACGCTATGTCTATACTTCCGTGTGTATGGATTGTCTCTGTCATTACCGTGACCATTGGGCTTGTATCTTGTAAAATATTCACTAAATCTGCCAAGAAAGAAGGGTAAACGCCATAAATACCATAGGTGCAATAGCTGTGCTTGTGTGCGCAGCGGGAATTATTATCACGGGTTTGTTTAAAAAAGTGCCGGTTTTCGACGAATTTTTAGTAGGAGCTAAAGACGGCTTACACTCTGCTGTGAAGGTAGCTCCCGCCTTGGTGGCCTTAGTGGCCTCGGTTTCTATGCTGAGAGCCTCAGGGGCTATAGGCTCGGCCGTGGAGATTATGAAGCCCCTTTTTGCGGCCATAAGCATACCGCCGGAGGTCTTCCCTCTTGCGCTAATGCGGCCAATATCAGGCAGCGGCGCACTGGCGGTGCTAAAGGATATATTCAGCAGCTCAGGGCCGGATTCCCACGCCGGATTGGTGGCCTCTGTTATGATGGGCTCAAGCGAAACTACCTTTTACACTATAGCAGTATATTATGGCAGCGTAGGCATAAAAAAGCTAGGAGCAACAGTCCCCGCCGCTTTAATGGCAGATATTACCGGCTTTATATTTTCAGTGCTGGCGGTTTTAATTTTCTTTTAGTATTTGAGCCCCTCTATTTACGCACTCGCTCTGTAGGGGCAGACCTATGTGTCTGCCCAGATTACCGTAAAAATGCCCGTCTTTGGGCAGACACATAGGTCTGCCCCTACGGTTTTTAGAGGAACTCATTTGCGAAAGAGCGAACCCTTTAATCAAAATTTGCGCAGCAAAACCTACTAGAGGCTAGAAACTAGAGGCCAGAAGCTAGAAATTGCCCAGTCGTATCTCCCTCTATAAATTAAGTTTAAACTACTTTTTAATTAAAAATTTGCGCAGCAAATCCCTACTAGAAGCTAGAGGCTAGAGGCCAGAAGCTAGAAGTTTCCCGCAATCAGCCTTGTAGTTTAGACAAGCCTGCCACACGTACTCACACATACCGCCCAGTCTGCGGTCAACCAAGTCGTTGTCCGCCTTAAGTTCTAGTCTCTAGTTGCTAGCATCTAGTAGGCAAAGCTATATTCCAAAAGAAATCCCCGTCTGCACCCCTACATTCAAAAGGGTTTCATCCTGTGGGATAAACTTGGTTTTCCCCGCTACCTCAGACAAGGGGTTGTGCCCTATTCTGCCGTTAATCATGGCAACGGTAGTGCCGTAATTCTCCTCACGGATAAGCTCGGCTGCACGCACTCCAAACTGTGTGGCAAGCACCCTATCGTAGGCAGAGGGCGAGCCGCCTCTCTGATAATGCCCTGGGATTACCACTCTTGCCTCCATGCCCGTTTGAGCCTGAATCTCCTTGGCAAGCCTGTCTGAAACAGAGCTAACTCCGTTTGCTGTGCGATATTCTGCACGCTCCTTGCGCTTCATTAGGCTCTCTTCCTGTGTCATTGAGCCCTCTGCGATACATATAATTGCAAATTTGCGGTGCTTCTTTGTTGTCCTTTGCTCCACGGCCTCTATCACCTTAGCTGTGTCATAGGGCAGCTCGGGCAGCAGGATTATATCTGCACCGCCGCCAATGCCTGCATACAAAGTGAGCCAACCGGCCTTGTTGCCCATAAGCTCAATAACCATGGCACGGCCGTGGGAGTTAGCCGTGGTGTGTATTTTATCCACTACATCTGTAGCTATATCCACAGCCGAGTGGAAGCCGAAGGTCACGTCTGTGCCCCATATATCGTTATCAATGGTTTTGGGCAGGCCGATTACATTCAAGCCCTCCTCAGCCAAAAGATTGGCTGTTTTGTGGGTTCCGTTGCCCCCCAGAGTGACAAGGCAATCCAAGCCTAAGCTGTTGTAGGTATTCTTCATGGCGGCAACCTTGTCCACGTTATCCTCTTCAATTACACGCATGTTGCGGTAGGGACGGCGGGAGGTGCCGAGTATAGTGCCGCCCAGAGTTAAAATGCCGGAAAAATCCTCTCGCTTCATCTCTCTTGCTATGCCGTCTATAAGGCCCTTGTAGCCGTCCGAGATGCCGACAAACTCCGCCTCGAACATGTTATAGGCCGCCTGAGAAACGCCCCTTATAGCGGCGTTTAAGCCCGGGCAATCGCCTCCGCTTGTTAAAATTCCTATACGCTTTTTCATAAATAGTACCATGCACAAAATCCCGCATTAAATAATCAATGCGTGATTTTTATGCCCTTTCTTTTTTTATATCGTCAATGCCGCAAAAACAACATAAGCGGGAGACATGCTTGCATGTATCCCGCATCCTTTAATAATATTATACCACTAAGGTGCTGAATTATTTTTAGTTAACAGAGCTTGTACTAAAGCCTCTTATCTCAAGCCTTTCATATTTTCGGCCATAATTAGCAACTCCAACATTTATTTGAGCCTTACCATCCTTGCTGTTTAATATAATGATACTGCCCATTTGGTCAAAGTTATAGTCAGGCAAGGTTTGCAGGCTATCGGAGTATCCACCCCAAAAGCTTGTGCCCAAAACCAGATATTGCATACAAGTCTCACCTTGAGGTGAGGGGTAATCTGCATTGGCAAACTCCGCAGCACCCTTAGGCAGCGGGATAGAGTACTCTACCCCTTCAAGAGTAAGGCTAAACTCACCTGTTTTATCTGATTTGCACTCTTTAAATACAGCTTTTTCATATGCGCCTATATTTTCTTGCTTTAATGCAAAGTAGAAAATTATTTGATTTTTAAAAACAGCAGTCAGCACCAACAGCAAAGCTACCGCTAAGGCCGAAGCTATAAGCAGGTTCTTTTTCATAAATTCCGCCCCCTATTTTTTGCTCTCTGAGGGCTCAGCATCCTTATTTTCAATAAGAGTTGCCACATAGATATAGTTGCCTGGGGGTTCGGGGAACTGGGCAAGACGAGCCACCTCGTGGCTGCCCTCGCCTGCAATAAACATGTTTGCCAAAGCCACACCTGCGCTAATTTGGTACATCTTCTCCATAGCATTGATGTTAAAGGGAGCAACCTTGCGGAACACATGCATATCTCCGCCCCTTGGCAGTATGCGCACAGGCTGCAAATTCATTGCAGAGGGCGCAAAACGGGCTGCGTCTATCATGGGCAGCACACGTGGGTCGTTTATGGGTGAGAGTATCATATCATGTAAATGTATGCGCTTGGGCATTTCGCCTGTAACTCTAAGCCCGCCCTCGGCACGGCCAAAGGCTATTGTGATGATATGCGAGGCTCCCTTGGCATTTGTAGACTTAGCCCGTGAAGAGCCAAGCCAGCAGGTGCCCATACCCAAGGAGGTGATATAAAGAACCACCTGTTCGCCCAAATAACCGGCATTTTCTAAAAAGCCCTTGCCGTTATCCGAAGAGATAACAAGATAATCGGGGCACACGGGAATAAAAGCAGTGCTGAACTTTTTAACATATTCAGCCCTTTTTACTATTTCAATTTTGCAGTTAAGATTTTTAGCCAATGGCTTTAAGCTCTTAATGTAACTGTTAATATCCTCAAGAACCTCTTCCTTAAGAGCGTCCTTGGTATACTTCCTGATTGATTTTCGCGCGACAATCGCTTCAACTATTGTCATGCTTATCCTCCTCCTGCACCTAAATGGTGCACTGTTATATAGTTGGTTAAGTTGACTTGTAAAATAATTCCAAATCAACAAATATGGTAGCACAAATAAGGATTAGTACAATCCAACCTTAATTATATAACAGAACAAACGAAAAATAAATAACAAATTATGAACATATGCAAATTTTTTGAAAGTTTGTAGGAATTTGTAGAATTTTGAGAGTATATCACGCAAATAACATGCAAAAGGTTGAATATATTCGCTGTAAAGTCAAATTAAGGGGTAATTTAAACCAACTTTATGGCGAATTTTTTGCAAATATTTATGCTTTATTCTACATCCTCCAGCATTGCCTCCACGTAGGTGGGCAGATAAAAAGCTCCCTTGTGCAGGTTTGTGTTGTAATATTGCGGCTTTAAGCCCAATTTATTCCATTCCTCTGCCCTTAAATCCTTGATTGGATGATACTTTTTAGTAGAAAACCCAAACATCCAGTGGCCTGAGGGATAGGTTGGAATGTGCGCCTGATACATCCTGCTAAGCTCAAAGGATTCCACAATGCGCTTGTGTGCCCGAACCATGGCGATTGCGTCGTCCTTGTAAAAGGGGCTCTCGTGCTGGTTTACCATAATGCCGTCCTCACGCAGAGCCTTAAAGCAGTTGCCGTAAAACTCCTTGGTAAACAGGCCCTCTCCCGGGCCGAAGGGGTCAGTGGAATCCACTATGATTAGGTCGTACTCATTCTCGCATTTGCGCACAAATTTAAGGCCGTCCTGAATATGCAGCCTAACACGCTTATCCTCAAAGCCGCAGGCGGTTTGTGGCAGATACTTCTTGCAGACCTCCACCACCATGGCGTCTATCTCCACCACATCTATACTCTCAATATAGGGATATTTTGAGAGCTCACGCAAAACCCCGCCGTCTCCTGCGCCTATAACAAGGATATTGCGCACCCTTGGGTGCACAGCCATAGGCACATGGGTAATCATATCATGATAGATAAACTCGTCCCTTTCGGTGAGCATCATGTAGCCGTCAAGGGTGAGGAAGCGGCCAAATTCAGGGGATTCAAACACATCTATGCGCTGGAATCCGCTCTGCCCTGAATATAGCTGCTTTTCAACCTTTATTGAAAATCTTACGTTTTTTGTGTGAAATTCACTGTACCATAAGTCCATTTTTGTGCCTCCGCACTTCTTTATTTAATGCAAGTTTTTAAGTTGAAAATTGAAAATTGAAAGTTGAAAGTTGAAAGTTGAAAGTTGAAAATTGTGGTGATTTGCTGCGGCAAATTTTGATTGAAGGGTTCGTAGCAGATTTTTAGGCACTCCGCTTATAAATCTGCTATTCAAAGTAGCCCTCTATTAAAGCAAGCAGCTTTTTGTTTTTGTTGCTTATAACATATCCCCAAATCACCACTTGAGCCTTCTGTATTAATAAATCTGTACCAACTCCAAGGGTTTTCCGTTGTCTCAATCCTTTCCGATTCACTATTATTGTAGTGCACTATTATAATGTATTTGGAACCGCTTTGCATACTTTCAAAATGCCTGGGATGTTTAACAGCAGTTGTTCTTGCACGGCGTAACTCCTTAAATACATCTTTTGCAGCTGAGAGCGAAAGGTCTATTGTTGTTTTTTTTGACGAATCACATGCGTCTTTGACTCTAGTGATTTTTGAAACGTCATCAACCTTGCCTGTAACCAAATACATAGGGCGGTTTACATAGATAAGTATAGCCGTGAATACACAAGCAACAGCAAGAACAAGAACTACAACCGAACGCCTTGTTATCACCTTTTTCATTCTCATTACCTCCCTCATCTTACCACATTAATAAACTCCACATCCATATCCTCGCTGCCCGTTAAAGAGCAGCCCTTCTCTTTGGCGTAGCGGATATAATCCACTATCTCAGCCGAAATCCTCTCCCCTGGGGCAAGTATAGGTATCCCCGGCGGATAGCACATAACAAATTCTGTGCAGATTCTGCCTATACAGCCGCTGCCTATAGGCAGGCTCTCCTTTTGTGAATAAAAGGCCTCCTGCGGAGAAAGCTCCACAATAGGATTGATATACTCAGCCTTATGCAGGCCGCTTTTATCACGCTTAAAGCGGCGGCGTATCTCGGCAAGTGCGCCTATAAGCCGCTCTATGTTCTTTTCGGTATCCCCAACGGATATGTAGGCCAAAATGTTGCCTATATCTCCAAGCTCAATTTGTATATCGTATTCATCCCTTAGCAGGTCATAAACCTCTTTGCCTGCCAAGCCCAAATTTAAGGTGTTAACGGCCAGCTTGCTTATGTCAAAATCAAACACGCTGTCCCCGTTGACAAGCTCACGTGAATAGGCGATATAATCACCAATTGCGTTGATTTCCTTGCGGGCATATTCGGCCATTTCGCTTACTCCTGCAAAGATTTCACGCCCGTGCAGAGCCAGATTCCTGCGGGAAATATCAAGGCTGGAGAGCAGCAGATACGAGGCACTGGTTGTCTGTGTTAAATTGATAATCTGCCTGACATAGCCCTGATTAACCGCAGCCCCGCAAAGTAAAAATGAGCTTTGCGTAAGCGAGCCCCCCGATTTATGCATACTCACAGAGGACAGATCCGCACCCGCTGCCATTGCGCTGGGAGGCAAAGCCTCTCCAAAATAGAAATGTGTGCCGTGAGCTTCGTCTGCCAGAACCAGCAGGCCATGCTGATGTGAGAGGCGGACTATCTCACGCAGGTTAGAGCAAATGCCGTAATATGTGGGGTTGTTTACTAATATAGCCTTGGCATCGGGATTCGCCTTAATGGCGGCCTCAACATCCCTCAAGGACATGCCCAGCGAGATGCCCAAGTTAGAATCTGTCTGCGGATTGATATAAACAGGCACTGCCCCGCAGAGTATTAGTGAGTTAATAACGCTTCTGTGCACGTTGCGTGGCAGGATAAGCTTATCCCCACGCCCCACCACAGAGAGTATCATGGCCTGCACAGAGGAGGTTGTGCCCCCCACCATAAAGAAGGCTCCCGCTGCATTAAAGGCCTCAGCGGCAAGCTCCTCCGCCTCCTTTATAACGCTTATTGGATGGCACAGGTTATCAAGCTGCTTCATGGAATTTACATCCACATTAAGGCACTTTTCGCCCAAAAAGGAGGTTAGCTCTTTGTTGCCGCGGCCACGCTTGTGCCCTGGGACATCAAAGGGGACAAGGCGCATACGCTTAAGCTCTTGCAGTGCTTCGTAGATGGGGGCTTGGTGTTGGGATAGGGGGGTGTTGGGCATGGGCGTTTGCCTCCTTTACAATTTATTTATTTTATCGTTTTTTGTTCAGGCTGAAAAGGCTTATCTCAGGCCTCTCACCCCTCCTGTGCATCCCTATCAGCAGCAAGGGTAAACTCCGTATAATCATAGCGCATACCCTCATATCTTGGCGCAATTACCATGTATGCATCAACATATGCGCAAATGGCTTTATCTTCATCTATATAGGTGCGCAGCTCGTTGAATGAATCCTTATCGTGGATAAACACATAGAGCTTTTTGGGGTCTATATTGCCGCTTTTTATGTCTGCAAGCTCTGCATCAAGCAGCTTTTTGCGAGCCTCATAATTATTGCGGGCAAAAAGATTTTCATTTAGCTTGAGGTGATTCTTACCCGCATATACAGCCAATATATAGGAATAGCCTCCGCTTCTCTCCAACTCTAGGTTGATTACCATATCATACTTATCCTTGCAATCCTCCCAAAAGCTGGAGCTTACCACGTTAATGTTTTTTTGTTTAACATTATCGCCTGTAAAATAATCGTGCTTAAACTTGAGCGCAGGCTGCATATCCCAAATTTGAATAAGCAGCACAAGGGCAAGCAGAGCAAGGGCGGGCTTTGTGCCATGCTTTATCTTTATTGCGGCAAGCTTGACTATAACTGTTAGAAAAATGAGATAAAAAACAGGATAGAACATTCTGCCGCTGGCCTGAAAGGTGCCGCAGAGCTTGATAAACGCCTCGGGAAGCTTAACTGCGCCTATCTCCTTACCGTTAAAGGTTACTACATTTGTTATGGCAAAAAGAGTATATATTATGCAAATAACCGCAAGAAAGACATGCCTGTTCAAAAAGCTTTTTATAGGTGCGGCCTTGCCCTTTTTGGGGCAGGCTACAAAGCTTATTACAAGGAAAACCATCGCAGCTAAAACCCCTAAGCCCAAGTAGTTAAAGCTGTCGTAGTTACCATAGATTTGCTCATGCACCATGAGCAGCTTTGACCAAATCAGATTGCCGCTGCTGGTGGGTGTGCTTGCCCAAACTATATTGCCGCAGCTGGTGGGGTTGAACAGGGCATTCAAGTTCATTGAATATGTGCCGTAAAATACCGTTCCGCTCTCCCCCTCCACAAGGAGTATGCCTGTTGTCAGGCCGCTGAGCACAACAGCAAGGGTGTTTAGGGCTAGATATATAGCAGCCCTTTTCCACTTGCGGTTATAGCGAAAATCATCACATACAGCAGCTGCCATTATGCCAAAGGTTATGGGTACAAAATATGGACTGATAGCAAAGGCGGCAAAGTTGAGCACCATATACTGCCAGAGATATGTGCGCTTGTATCCGCTTTTTTTGCTTTTAAAATAAAGATATATTGCAAACAGTATAAGCCAGTGGGAAGAGAGTGAGGGGTGACGAAAGGAACGCTCTATCATTATGGGAGAGAACAGAAACAGCACAGCTCCCATAGCAATAAAAAGCCTGTTTTTTCTAAAGAGATTAAGCAGCTTGCAGGCTGCTATACCCTGCAAAATGAAGCACAAAAGGCTGTAAATTCCAAAGTATTGAAAGTCCTTAGGCAATATGGGAGAAAACAGCTTAAATATTATTGCCGCAAGGGGTATGCTGTCTGTAAATGCAATGGAATGGCCTGTAGGGTAAAGCAAATCTCTTGCCACACCAAGAGGCCACTGCCAAGGGGAATTTCTAAACAGAAGCCAACCGGCATAGGCCTGTGTTATATCAGGCTCTAAATGCCCGTTGATTATCCAAATATCATTGCTTACATTAAGGGGCTCTGTGCCGTAAATAATTAAAAAGGAAACAGCACCCAGCAACGTACCGCACAGCAGCAAAAAGGCGGCTTGGCTTAACCTAAAGCGTTCAAGCCTTGCACCTTGCTTTATAAGCAGTTTTTTAAAGCTGAGCAGCAGCTCCTTGAGCTGCGATATATCAAAAGCTGTTTTGCCGCTTGGTGCTTCTGCTTTTTGCTTATCCCTCATGAGCTGCCTCCCTTGCTATAATATCAAGCATTTCAGCCTTCTTGTGCGTCCCTCTCAGCGGCTAAGGTAAATTCCGTATAATCAGAGCGCATACCCGCATATCTTGGCGCAATCACCATATATGCATCAACATATGCGCAAACGGCTTTTTCTTCATCTACATAGGTGCGCAACTCGTTAAACAAATCCTTATCATAGTAAAATACATAAATCTTTTTTGGGTCTATATTGCCGCTTCTTATTGCCGCAAGCTCTGTGTCAATAAACTCCTTGCGAGCCTCATAATTGTTGCGTGCAAACAGATTTTCATTTAGCTTGAGGTGATTCTTACCCGCATATACAGCTAACACATAGGAATAACCGCCACTTCTCTCCGATTCTAGGTCGATTACCATATCGTACTTATCCTTGCAATCCTCCCAAAAGCTGGAGCTAACAACGTTAACATTAACCTGCTTAACATTCTCACCTGTAAAATAATCGTGCTTAAACTTGATTGCCGGCTGCATATCCCAAAGCTGAATAAGCAGAGCAATCGCAAGCACCGCAAGGGCGGGCTTTGCGCCCTGTTTTATCTTTATTGCGGCAAGCTTTACTATAGCTGTTAGAAAGATGAGATAAAAAACAGGATAGAACATTCTGCCGCTGGCCTGAAAGGTGCCGCAGAGCTTGGCAAACTCATCTGAGAGTTTAAATAGGGTTATCTCCGTGCTGTTAAAGGTTATCACATTTGTTATGGCAAACAGGGTATATCCTATACAAAGAATAGCAAGGAAGGCATGTCGATTTAAAAAGCTTTTTATAGGCGCAGCCTTGCCCTTTTTTGAGCAGACTACAAATCTTGCTGCAAAGAAAAGGAGCGCAGCTAAAACACCCAAACCCAAGTAGTTAAAGCTGTCGTAGTTGCCTCGAACTTGCTCCTGCACCGCAAGCGTGTTTGACCAAATTATCATGCCTCCGCTGCTGGTGGGGTTAAACAGGGCGTTCAAATTCATTGCATAGGTGCCGTAAAACGCAGTTCCGCTCTCCCCCTCCACAAGGAGTATGCCCGTTGTCAGGCCGCTGAGCACAACAGCAAGGGTGTTTAAAGCTAAATGCAGGGCGGCCTTTTTCCATTTGCGGTTATAGCGAAAATCGTCACATACAGCGGCTACCGTTATGCCAAAGGTTACAGGCACAAAATAAGGGCTTATGGCAAAGGCGGCAAAGTTAAGCACCATATACTGCCAGAGATATGTGCGTTTATATCCGCTTTTTTTGCTCTTAAAATAAAGATATATTGCAAAAACTATAAGCCAATGGGAGGAGAGTGCAGGGTGGCGGAAGGAACGCTCTATCATTATGGGCGAAAACAGAAAAAACACCGTTCCCATAGCAATAAAAAGCCTGTTTTCTCTAAACAGATTAAGCAGCTTGCAGGCTGCTATACCCTGCAAAATGAAGCACAAAAGGCTGTAAATTCCAAAGTATTGAAAGGCCTTCGGCAGTATGGGAGAAAACAGCTTAAATATTATTGCCGCAAGGGGTATGCTGTCTGTAAAGGCAATTGAATGGCCTGTAGGGTAAAGCAAATCTCTTGCTACGCCAAGAGGCCACTGCCAAGGGGAATTCCTAAACAGAAGCCAACCGGCATAGGCTTGCGATATATCAGGCTCTGTGTGCCCGTTTATAATCCAATAATCCTTGCCTACATTAAGGGGCTCTATGCCGTAAATAATTAAGAAGGAAACAACTCCCAGCAGCGTGCCGCACACAAGCAAAAAGGCGGCTTGGCTGAGCCTAAAGCGTTCAAGCCTTGCACCTTGCTTTATAAGCAGTTTTTTAAAGCTGCGCAGCAGCTCCTTGAGCTGCGATATATCAAAGGCTGTTTTGCCGCTTGGTGCTTCTGCTTTTTGCTTATCCCTCATGAGCTGCCTCCGTTGTTATGCCTTTTAAAACACATTCACCCCGCTAAAAATCTCTATCATCTCCTGCCTTAGCTTGTTGGTTATAGTCAGGCGGGTTTTGGGGGCTATCTCGTAAACGTCCGCATTAAAGAGGTAGTTCTGCAAAACAACCTCCTTTATAAGCATTTTGGTATGGAATATGTTAGATTGGTACACGTTAATGTCAATTGCATCATAGCGTTCCAGTGTCTTGTCGTCTATATAATCCTGAATGGATTTAATCTCGTGGTCTATAAACAGCTTTTTGCCGTTAAGCTCCCTTGTAAAGCCCCGCACCTTATAGTCCATAATGATAATATCAGAATCAAAGCTGCTTATGAGGAAATCCAGCGTAGAAAGCGGGGTTATATCGCCGCAGGTGGCAACGTCAATATCCACCCTAAAGGTGGCAAGAGAGGATTCTGGGTGGAATTCGGGATAGGTGTGCACGGTTACGTGGCTTTTATCAAGGTGAGCTACAACGGTATCCCCCGCCTGCTTAACCATACTCTCCTCGGCAATAAGAAAGGTTACGCTCGCCCCCTGAGGCTCGTAATCCTGCCGTGAAACGCTGATTACATTTGCACCTATCATCTCGGTTAGCTGATACAATATGTTAGTTAGACGCTCAGAATTATACTGCTCATCAATATAAGCAATATAATCACGCTGCGCCCGCTCTGTTTTGGCATAGCAGATGTCATATATATTAAAGCTGAGCGATTTTGTAAGATTGTTAAAGCCGTATAAGCGCATTTTTTCTTCCATAGACAACACCATGCATAAGAGCCCGAACACAAAACAATTTAAGAGCTCCCTGCAACCTTTCTGAATTCTTTTTTAAAGCTTTATATTACAATTGTACAGGGGGTTCTGTACCCTTTACAATAATATTCCCAAAAACAAAAAAAGCTATGCTGTGCGCAATACACAACATAAACTTGCATTAATATTCTGCCCTAAAGGCAAAATTTAAATTAGGCTTTAGAGTCTATATAGCAGGAACTACTTTTACTACTCTTATTGACCGTTTCACAAGCGTGCAGCGTGTACACTCCGGTTATGAAGTAACCAACTTTGTAAAATTTGAGCTTTTAACTCAATCAATAATGCGGGCACTGCGCCGCAGGATTAAAATTCCTTACTTAAAATAGAAACTTCGCCTGTTGTATTATAATCTAAATCCTGCAAAAAGTCAACAAAAAAATACTTTTTTTACAAGTGAGATTTTTATTGAAATTTCAAGAGGCTTGTGATATACTATTTAAAGTTAATTTTAACATGGAGACGTATCGAAGTGGTCATAACGAGCCTGACTCGAAATCAGGTTGTCCGCAAGGGCACGTGAGTTCGAATCTCACCGTCTCCGCCACGATAAAGTCAAGCTAAAACTAAGTTTTCTTAAAAACTTTTTTGAAGCTTGGCTTTTTCATTTCAAAAAAAAGCAAAAGAGCTGCAGTGATGCGGTTTTTTTGCTTCACCTTGAAATCTTCGGAAAGATAAACGGAGCGAAAGGGATACCCCTTCGCTCCGTTTTTTCCCATGTCTGTAACCTATAACCTCGCCACCCATTGCTGGACTTCCTCAATCATTTGCATAAGCCTTTCGTGGCTGATGAAATTCAGTGTTTCGCCGTCCTCGCCTGTGACCTTGATGCCCATGCGCTCCATTTCTTGAAGCCAGTTGTGAACATCAATAATATCTCGCCCGATCCTGTCATGATTCATCACATAGACCGCCTCTACGCCGCCTTGACGGATAACCTCGTTCATCTGATTGAAGGCCGGACGGTCGAGGGTCGCACCGTTTACACCGTTGTCGATGAAAATCGGAATATTTGCAAGGGAATACCCCTCATCCTTAACTCGCATCAGCAATATCGTTTGCTGTGCCGCAATTGCCAAATCGTCTTTTTGCGCCGTTCGGCAGTAAATCACCACTTTTTTCAAGCTTATCACCCTTTCTGTTTGGTTTAGCGAAATCCGCATATTTCCACTCAATTTCAATGCGGTTGTCCGGGAATACCCGAACCTTTTCAATCAGCAAATCGGAAATCGCCTGTGTCAGACCGTGCTTGCCTTTGATTGCATTAGCGGCGGTTTTTAGTGTTTTCTGCCACTGCAACGCCGCATTTATTCGCTCGGTCTTGTCTTGGATCAACTCATAGACCGTCTGTTGGTGTTCGGGGGAGAGGTAAGAAAGGTCAACGCCGAAGGTGAAGTTTAGCTTGCCATCGTCCACCATGTCGGACAGATCGGAAATGAGGGAAGTGAGGCGGATAAAACGGGTCACTTGTGTTCTGCTATCGTTGTTGTTGGCGGCAATGTCATTTAGGGAATCTAACCTTGTACCATTTTGGTATAAGGTTCTATGACCCTTGCGATTCAGCGTTTCCAACTGCAACTTATACGCCTGACCGCGTTCGCTGGGCAAAATATTTTCACGCTGATTCAGATTGCTCTCAATCATCATAAGCGTGGCGGTATCATCGTCCACCTCACGGATAATGGCGGGAATGTCCGCCAGATTGGATAATTTTGCGGCTTCCACACGGTTGTGACCGGCGATGATTTCATATTGCTCGTCATCCTGCTTGCGGACGATAATCGGGCAGACCACGCCTCGCTCTTTGATGCTCTCGGCCATTTCAGCCAACTTGTCGCCGGTATACAGCTTGAAAGGGTGCTGTGAAAACGGCACCAGCTTGGCAATCGGCAGACAATACACATCGCCGTCTTTTTTCTGCTTGTCCGGGTCGGTGGAGCGGAAAAAAGTATTGTTTAACGAATCTTGCATCCGCTGCGAGGGGGTCAAAAGCTTATCCGGCATTCCGCAAAACCTCCTTCACAATCGCTTCATACGCTTTGGCGGCCCGGTTGCCCGGATCAAAGGCAAACAGGCTCATCCCCCTGGAATTGGTTTCCGCCGCCTTGATGGTCAGCGGAATTTGATTCTTGAAAATCTTAAAATATGCCCCGTAAGTATTTCTGACCGCATCCGCAATATCCCGCCCGAAATTGGTGTTTTCCTGGATCATGGTAATCAGAACACCTTCCACCTCTAACGCCGGATTCAGTTCTCGACGCACCATTGAAACGGTGTTAATCAGCATTTCCAGCCCTTTGGCGGAAAAGAAATGGGCTTGCACGGGAATCAGCACCGAATCGGCGGCTACCAGCGCGTTGATGGTCAGCAGACCCAGCGAGGGCATGGTGTCGATGAGGATGTAGTCGTACATTTCACGTAGCGGGGATAGGAACTGTTTCAGCTTGCTCTCCCGGCTCAGGGCGTTGATCAGAGGTGTCTCTACCGTGGAAAGTCCCAGATTTGACGGAATCAGGTCAATGCCCTCGGCTTTTAACACGCAGTCGTGAATGTAAGGCGGTTCCTTGCCGCCGATGACTGCCAGCATAATGTCACCAATGGTAAACTCCATTTCGTCCGGCTCAACGAAGCCGAGTCCCTGTGTTAAATTGGCCTGTGGGTCAAAATCAATCAACAAGACCTTTTTGCCTTGCCGGGCAAGCCCGGTGCCGAGGCTGATGGTGGTCGTGGTTTTTGCACAGCCGCCTTTTTGATTGCATAGGGCAATGATTTTCGCGTTCATGTTCTCAATCTCCTATCCGAAATAATTTTGATTTTTTGCTTAAAACCCTTGCGCAGCAACAGAAACCCTGCTATAATAATTTTAGCCTTAATGTAACCTCTCCTTTTTTATCCCTCTTTTTCAAGGGCATATTGGATGGAAAAAGAACCGGAAATAAAGAAAGACAAACCTCCAAACCCCTGAAATCATGGGCTTTTCCGATTTGTCTTTATTATATCATTAGCGCAGCGACGCCCACACACATGTTGTGTGGGCGCATCTTTGGCCTTTTTTACCCTGACTCCAAAAGCGTCTGCTATAGTCAAACCGCCAAATCATCTTAGCGGCACCCACAACAGCACCGCACAATCCCATTTAAATCCTTGCGGCCTTCAACACAGCTTAGCCCCGCCGCTTTTAGCAGCTCGGCTACCTGTTCGCTCTGTCCTATGCCCACCTCAAAGGCCAGCAGGCCGCCCTTGTTAAGCAGAGGCAGCCAGAGCGTGGTAATTGCTCTGTAAAAATCAAGACCGTCTGTGCCGCCGTTTAGGGCAAGCTCAGGCTCTTTTTTAACCTCCCATTGCAGTGAGGCTATATCCGCAGAGGGGATATACGGCGGGTTTGAGAGGATAACATCAAGGCCGCCTTCAATTTGCGGAGGGGCAAGAACGTCGCCTGCAAGGGCACTCACCCTTTCAGGGCAGTGCCGCTTTATGTTCCTCTCAAGGTACTCAAAGGCCGCCGGAGATAGCTCTACGGCGGTAAGCTGCGCCTTTGGGCATAGCCTTGCCACGCCAAGTGCAACTGCTCCTGTGCCCGCACAGAGGTCCAGCACACGCAGCTCAGCAGAGCCTATAAACTCCCCTGCAAGGCGCACCAAAACCTCTGTATCCTCACGGGGAATCAGCACACCCTCACCCAATTCAAGCTCCATATCCATAAAGCTCCAGGAGCCCAACACATATTGCAGGGGCAGGCTTTTGCGCTGCTCTGCCATATGCGCAATTTTAGCAGCGGAGGCCTCGCTTATGCTCTCCTCACCCTTAATGCTGAGGTAGGCTCTGCCCTTAAAGCCCAGCACATGCTCAAATATGCATAAGGCATCAAAGGCGGGTGATTCTATCCCCGCCTTAGTTAATTCCTGTTTAATTGCTATGTAAAAATCTTTAAGCTTTCTTACCAATTATCTGCTTCCTTATTTTCTGGAATAACCGCATTAAGCGAGGCGATAGCGCACTCTATCTGGCTCTCGTCAGGCTCGTTGGTGGTTAAACGCTGCATCCACATACCCGGGGCGGCTATTATTCGTGTGAAGATATTATCGTGGCGTCCGCTTAGCTTAAGCAGCTCATAGCCCAGAGCCATAACCACAGGAAGCAGAGCGATTTTGCTCAGCGCACGCAGTATTGTGCCAAAGGCAATGCCCTTCATGCTTGGCACAAACATGCCCACTATTATGCCTATAACCAGCATGAGTATCATAAAGCTTGTGCCGCAGCGGGGGTGAAAGCGTGACTGCGCCTTGACATTTTCAACGGTTAGTTCCAAGCCTTTTTCATAGCAAAAGATAGATTTATGCTCTGCGCCATGATATTCAAACACACGGCGTATGTCCTTAAGTCTGCTGCAAAACCAGAGGTACACGGTGAAGATAATCATCTTCAGCACACCCTCAAATATAGATTGGTACACCGTGAGGCCGCTCTGAGTTAAAGCACCGCCGCAGAGATAATCTATACCTCTAAAGGCTATAGTGGGTAGCCAAAAGAAAAGGAAGAAGGAGAGAGCCAGTCCCAGAACCATGGCAATGGCCATGATAATGTTAAAAAGCTTGTCTCCGCATACCTTAAACAGCCATTTCTCAAAGCCGGAAAGCTCCTCCTCGCCCTCGGCTAAATCCATGCCGGAAAGCTCTGCAGAGCGCATAAGTGCCTTGTAGCCCTGAGCCATAGACTCAATAAATCCGGCAACCCCACGAATAAAAGGGACTCCCAGAATTTTATACTTTTCTTTAAGAGGCGCACCGCCAAAATCCTCAATTTGGATTTCGCCCTCCTGTGTGCGTATAGCTATTGCGGTTTTTGTTGGGCCTTTCATTAAAACGCCCTCAATTAAGGCCTGACCGCCTATAGAGGTCTTTTTAACGGTTTTTTCTTTATCTGTTCCCATAGGGTGATAGGCTCCTTTCAAGCTTTCCTGTGTAACCCCGCTCGTCCTCTAAACGCTTGGTAATAGCGGGGAGTATTATTGTAACTGTTGTGCCTATATTCAATTTACTCTGTAAATCTAAGGTGCCGGAGTGCATGTTTATTATCTCGTCGGCCACAGCAAGGCCTATACCAAAGCCTCGGCGGGTTAAATTGGCCTTGTAAAACTTTGCTTTAATATTGGGCAAATCCTCTTCTGCTATGCCGCAGCCTGTATCGCTTACATCTATGCGAATATCATTTTCTACCTGAGCGGCGGTAATGTTTATTACATCCCCTGCATCGGTATATTTAATTGCATTATCTATGATATTTACAAACACCTGTTTTAGACGGTTCATGTCCCCAAGGATAGGCGGCAGGAACTCCGGCTCGTTATAAACAAGCAGCTTTTCCTCCTTTTTAACCCTCTCGGTGAACATATACACAGCCTCGCCAAGCTCCGCCAGCACGTCCATGCGCTCCAAGCTAAGTGAGAAGCGGCCGTCCTGCATACGTGAAAAGTCCAGCAAATCCTCAACCAGAGAGGCAAGCCGCTCAGATTCTCTGCCTATAACCTTAATGCCCTTTGAGAAGGTCCCTCTGTCTATATTAGTGGTGTCTGAAATAGTCTCACACCAGCCCTTAATAGCCGTGAGAGGCGTTCTAAGCTCATGAGAGACAGAGGAGATAAACTCATTTTTAACCTTTTCAGAAAGAGCCAGCTCCTCGGCCATATCGTTTATGGTGTCACACAAATTGCCCAGCTCGTCCTCATGCTTTTTGCTTAATCTGGCCTTAAAATCACCCTCGGCTATGCGCCTTGCGGTAAGGCCTATATCTGTGACGGGCTCGAGTATAGTGCTGATAAAATATGTGCTTGTAACCAAGGTGAAAAAGATAATAGAGACACCCAGCAGCATAACAACAGACATAAGAATAAATATGCTGCGGTCTGTGGGCTCAAGTGAGACTAAAAAGCGCACTGCGCCGCTATTTTCTCCGCTTTGGCTGTAAATAAGCTTGGTTATGCACATAACCTGCTCGCCGGATTCGTTTTTGCCCCGCCAAACGCCAATGCCGTTTTCAGACTTAATTGCCTCGCTGTAATCCCTCATGTAGGGGGCTTGAGAGGGGGGGTAGCGTTCTGCCGAGCTTGCAGAGACAGAGCCGTTTGGGTCTATTACCTGCAATTCAAGATTATCCTTATATTCATAATCATCTACAAAGCTTTGCGCTGCAGATTTAAAGTCCTCTGAGCTGCCCGCATAGCTTTGAAAATAGCCCGCCGTAACCTGCGAGCGTTGCAGAATGCTCTGCTCTATGCTGTTATAATAATAGCTGCGTATAAAAGCAAACAGCGAAAATTCGATTATAATAACAGCAAAAACCAAAATAGAAAAGAAGTTAAGGAGCCATCTGCCCGTAATGCCACTTTTAGCAAACAGTTCCTTTATGCCCTTATAGTAACGGTTACTCACAGATCAAGCCCCCTTCTTTAAATTGAAAATGAAAAATTGAAAATTGAAAATTGAGGTTAATTTGCTGCGCAAATTTAATTAAATAAATGCACAGCCTTTCAGCCATCATTAATTTGTCATTTTTCATTTACAAACGCTTGCGTTTGTGTCAGTGCTCCCACTTATAGCCTAGGCCCCACACTGTTAAAATGTGTCTGGGGGTAGAGGGCTCGTCCTCTATTTTCATGCGCAGGCGGCGTATGTTAACGTCTACTATTTTTTCATCGCCAAAATACTCCTCGCCCCACACTCGTTTTAGAATATCTGTGCGGCTTAAGGCCTGCCCGGGGTAGTTAAAAAAGTATTCCATCATTTGGAACTCAACCTGCGTAAGCTCTATCATGGCCCCCTGCTTAGAGAGGGTGCGGTTGCGCAAATTAAGGGTAAAGCTGCCGCTTACAACCTCTTCGCTAAAGCTGCTTTCAACATGTGCGTTAGACGCAATAGAAACCCTGCGATAAAGGGCGTCTACCCTTGCCACCAGTTCCGAGGGGCTAAAGGGCTTGGTTATATAATCGTCTGCGCCCATCATCAGGCCTGTAACCTTATCCATCTCCTGAGTTTTGGCTGTTAACAGTATAATGCCCATTTTAGAATTACGCTTGCGCAATTCACGGCACACCTTTATTCCGTCTAGCCCGGGCATCATAATGTCCAGTATAGCCAAATCAAAATTTCCGCCGTACTCATCGTATAAATCCAGTGCTTTGCGTCCGTTTTCAGCCTCTAAAACGTCATATCCGCCCCTGATAAGGTTTATAACAACAAATTCACGAATATCAGATTCATCTTCTGCAACAAGTATCTTTTTCATTAGCAATAACGCCTCCTCAACTATTCACCATCAATTTAAAATTCTCTTGCAGGGTCTCGTAATTTATATTAAGCGCAGAGCTTTCTTCTGAGCCTATAGAGGCACAGTAAACCCTTTGGTTATTCTCGGCCAGCTTATGATAGCCCTGAGATTCCACATCCTTAAGCTGTGAGGGCTTGCAGGAACGCAGCCTGAACAGCTCATCTCCAAATTGCGCCGAAGAGCCGGAGGTGGGATTAACCTTGTAAAAGCTCATAATCTTGCTGGCGGGGTCATATTTTGCGGTAATGATATAAACCCACTCTTTATTTAGCTTTAAATAATAGCCGTCTATGCGGTTATGAACCGCCATAAAAATGGGAGAGAGCGAATTTTGTGCAGCGTGGTCATACCTGCTCCATGTAGTTAGATACAAAGGATTTTCGGAGTTATCGTTGCTTTTATAGCAGGGCAGCAGACTTTCATATGGGATTTTTATCGTTCCGTCGCCCTCTATATCCCTTGCGCTGAACCGTGAGGAGTAATCCCCCTCTAAAAGAGAGACAAGCCCGCCGTTTATTGAATCATGGCCTATCATCTTTGTGCAGAGCATACCGTCATTTTTTTGAGCCGTAAGGAATAGGGCTTGCTTGGCATTGTCATAATCGGCCATTTCAGAGCTTTTAAAGCTTTTAAAGTCGCCGTTAATATTCACGCTGTCTATGCTTTTAAAATAGCTGCCTGTGCCGCTGTCTGTCATCTCCCACTGCCTTGCCTTGGCTTTGCCAAGCACGGTGTTAAGCTCCACAGATATAAGCTCCTTGCCCTTCTTATCCTTGTCAATATCACACAGGGCAAGCTCTGCATAGGTGAGCGAGGTGCTGTAGCTGGTCTCACCGTCTGAGGGCAGAATGGGGATTTCGGCTAAGTGGCCGTCGACAAATCTGTATGCGGTAAGGATATTTGCATTATCTAAGTATCCCGCCCAGCCTATTAGGATTTCGCTGACTCCGTTGCCGTCAAAGTCGTAAAAAATTATTCTGTCTACATCGTCAAAAAGGCCTGCGGTTTCGGCTGCTTTGTGCCATTTGCCGCCCTCTTTTTTAAATATAGCTACTCTTATGCCGTCGGCCTTGCTCTTGAGCTGATAAAACACCACATTTTCCTTGTTTCCGTCTGAATCCAAGTCATAAGGAATAACCGCATAACGGTAATCGCCTTTTTTGGGGTATTTATATGTAATCTCTGAGCCTGCCTCTTGGGTAAGCAGACGCTGTATATCGTCTAAATCCCCTGAGGCAGGGCGTGGCGGCCTGAGCAGGATTCCATCCTCTCCCCCCACAGCCGAGCAACCACCGAGGAGCAGTAAAACGGCAAGGATTGCAAGTATTTTAATTTTAATTTTCACCGTTTTCGCCCCCAATTTTTTGTAGTACCTTGTAAAATCAAAAAATACACACGGTTTGTAGGGGACGCTGTCCACATCGTCCCGTTTTTTCGAAATTCGCAGGTGTTCACGGGATGATGTGGACATCATCCCCTACGGTTTATTAGAGATACTATTTTTTGTACTTTAATTTTAAACCTTAACTATCCAGCCAAGCTTATCCTCAAGCTTGGAATACTGTATGCCTGTTAGGGTATCGTAAAGCCTTTGAGAGAGCTGTCCTATCTGATTATTATTGATAACCAGAGGCTCATCCTTGATTTTTAATATGCCTATAGGTGAGATAACCGCAGCTGTGCCTGAGCCGAAGGCCTCGCTGAGGCGGCCCTCCAGAGCGGCCTTTTCAATTTCTTCAACAGAGATTTTGCGCTCGGTAACCTTTAAGTCCCAGGAGCGCAGCAGCTCCAAGCAGCTCATACGGGTAATACCCGGGAGAGTAGAGCCCTCCAGCGAGGGAGTTAAAACCTCGCCGTCCACCACAAAGAAGACGTTCATGGTGCCAACCTCTTCAATATATTTGCGCTCAACGCCATCCAGCCACAAAACCTGAGTGTAGTTTTGTGCGGCGGCCTCCTCCTGCGCCTTAAGAGAGGCGGCGTAGTTGCCCGCAGTTTTAACATAGCCTATGCCGCCCTTAACGGCACGGACATAGTTCTGCTCAACATAGATTTTAACAGGGTTTAAGCCCTCGGGATAATAAGCCCCAACAGGTGAAAGGATGACCACATAAAGCAAATGCTTTGCGGGGTGCACACCAACCTCAGGGTCTATAGCAAAGATAAAGGGGCGGATGTAAAGGGATGTGCCCTCCAGCGTGGGTATCCAGTCCTTATCAACCTCAACCAGCCTGCGAATGGCCTCTACAGCCAATTCCTCATCAAGCTGAGGTATGCACAGCCTCTCATTTGAGCTGTTAAGTCTGGCTATGTTTTTCTCCGGCCTAAACAGGTTAATATCACCATTGGCGGTGCGATAGGCCTTCATGCCCTCAAAAACCTCCTGCCCATAGTGCAGACACATAGCCGAGGGCTCAAGGGAAATGGGGCCATAGGGCACAATTCGTGGGTCGTGCCAGCCTTCGCCGTCGTCATAATTCATAACAAACATGTGGTCTGTAAAAATCTTTCCAAAGCCCAGTGCAGATTCGTCCGCCGGTTTGGATTTAGGAGCTTTTGTAAGCTCTATTTTAATCTCTTGCATTGCAAAATTCCTCTCTTTACGGTTTAAAATTCTTTAATCTTATTAATTATACCACTTTTGTGCTAAGATTACAATACCGTAATTTATAAAATCCACGCAAAACGCATGAATGTACAAAACACACAAAAGCAGTAGGGGGCGATGTCCACATCATCCCGTGAATACCTGCGATTTTCGGGAAAACGGTACGATGTGGACATCGTCCCCTACAGGGTTGCGACTGGGCAAATTATTGCCTCTAATCTCTGGCCTCTATTATAGCATATTCCTAGAGAAAAGTCAATTTTTGCGTGATTTTAGGCGGGTTTTTATGCGCCAAAAACGGCTAAGGCATGGGCTTTGCGGCGGGGGTGATATGTTAATAAGAAGTTTACATGTGGGGGGGTAAAGTAGTGAAATATCACTGCGCAAGCTTAACCAGCTCCGTTTGCAGGAACATATCCAGTGCAGGAATGTGTATGTAATATGAGACCACAAAAACAATCACCACAAACAGGCAGAACAGCAGCAAGCCCTTCTCCTTATAGAGCTTTTCAGGCTTTTGCGCAACAGAATCCGCCTTAAAGCACAGCGAAAAATAATAGCAGAACAGCCCGCAAATGGGCGGTATAGCTATAATCAGTTCAATTTTATATTTAACAAGGAACACGCCTATAAAAAATACAGAGAGAAATCCATAAAACAGTGCCGAGAGCAGCAGACGGGTTTGGTTATAAAAGCGGAAGGAACGTCTATACAGCCCCGCCTGTTCCGGGTCACCTATCATGCGGTATTCTGCAAAGCGTTTTGCCGCCATAAGAAAGGCTCCGCCCATCCAGTAGCCCAGCACCACACTGATAGGCGGGTAATATGCACCTGTCACGCAAAACCAGCCTATAGCCAGCCGGATTGCGTTGTTTATTGATTCTGAGAGCACATCTACATAGGGCAAATCCTTTGTGCGTATAGGGCGTACGTTATACAATATCCCCATTACAAGCAAAAGAGCAATGGCTGTCACTACCGCAGTGTTTATCAGCAATGCCAAGCCTATAGAGGCTGCTGCAAAAATGGCATATTCAACCAAAACTATAGCCGCACTAAGCTTTTTTGTAACAAATGGCCTGTGCTTTTTAATTGGGTGATACTTATCAAATTCTGCATCAAGCCATTCGTTAATGCAATAATTTGCCGAAGCAGCAGCAGAGGTAGCCAGCAAGCCCAGCAGCAGAGCAAGGGGCAGCAGGGCGGTTCTTCCGCCTGAGGGTGTCATTGAAGCAGCGAGCAGCACCCCGGGGAGTATGAACAGCTGCTTAATCCAATGGTCAAACCTCGCAATTTTAATATAGTCACGCATAGAGTATTCCTCCTACTAGAATTACATAGCTTTGCTTATAATATCACAATATTAACCAAGGTGCAACAATCAATTTTTCAAATTTTGCTAAAAATGGTAACTTTGCCGAAATTATAATCGAAGTAAGAGCTATGCCTCCCCAAGCTACAAATTCTCTTTTGCAATTGCAAGCATTAGCTTTATCCTGTTTTCCTGATTAACCCGTGTTGCCCCGGGGTCATAGTCTATGGGCACAATGTTAGAATTTGGGTGCAGCTCCTTGAGCTTGCGTATCATGCCCTTGCCTATGATATGGTTAGGCAGACAGCCAAAGGGCTGTGTGCATATTATATTCTCAAAGCCGTGCTCTATAAGCTCCATCATCTCGGCGGTTAAAACCCAGCCCTCGCCCATTTTGCAGCCAAGGCCTATTACCTCTGCGCCAAGCTCTGTTAGGTGCTTAAACCTTATAGGGGCTCTAAACACGCCCTGCTCCTTAATAACATCAATAATAAGCTTTTCATAGGAGCCCAAGTACGCCAGAGCCACTGCGTTAATATCCCGCTTTATGCGTCCTGAGCCATAGAGCTTGTAATCCTCTATTGAGTTAAACACGCAGTAAAGGCAAAAGCTTAACAGGCCGGGAAGCATTACCTCACAGTCCTGAGAGTGCAAAAACTCCTCTAGGCTGTTGTTGGCAAGAGCGGAGTATTTAACGTAAATCTCCCCCACTATGCCCACCTTGACCTTAGGGGTGCGGTTAACCTGAATATCAGCAAATTCTGCGGCCATTTGCTGCATTTCATGCTTTATTGACCTGTGAGAAAGAGCCTTGCCCTGTCCAAATTTTTCGGCAAGCCTGTTAATCCACAGCTCCAGCAGAGCGTCGCTCTCGCCTGCTTTAAGCTCATAGGGGCGCACCTGATTTCTAAGCAGCATGAGCATATCCCCATAGGCAAGGCTTGCAAGGCACTTGCGTGCAAGGGGGACGCTCAGGCTAAAGCCGCTGTTCTTTTCAAGTCCGCTAAAATTGAGCGAGATAACGGGCACATGCCCAAGCTCTGCATTTTGCAAGGCCTTGCGCAGCAGATGTATATAATTGGAGGCTCTGCACCCGCCGCCTGTCTGGGTTATAATAAGAGCAACCCTGTTTAAATCATAATTGCCGCTTTGAAGGGCGTGTATCATCTGCCCTATAACCAAAAGTGCGGGGTAGCAGGTATCGTTATGCACATATTTTAGGCCTGTATCCACAACCTCCTGCCCGCCGTTTTTAAGCAGCTCCATTTTGTAGCCCTCTTGTATAAAGGCATTGTTTAAAAGCGCGAAATGTATGGGTGCCATATCCGGCATAAGGATAGTGTAATCCGCCTTCATCTCCTTAGTAAACTGCACTCTCTCTACTGTGTTGTACATGCTCCTCAGCTCCTTCCGTTAAGTCTTGCTCTAATGCGGCAAACAGACTGCGCAGCCTTATTTTTACCGCTCCCAAATTTGTTATTTCGTCTATTTTAACCTGGGTGTAAATCTTGCCGCCGCTCTCTAAAATACTGCGTATTTCATCAGAGGTAACTGCGTCCACGCCGCAGCCGAAGGAGACAAGCTGTATCATATTTAAATTCTTGCTCTCGGCAACCAGCTTTGCCGCAGAGTACATTCTTGCATGGTATGTCCACTGGTTTAGCACGCTTGTTTTAAACCTTTCTATATCGGCGCACACTGAGTCATCGGTTACAACCACCGCTCCGGCCTCGCTTATAAGCTGGTCTATGCCGTGGTTAACCTCATGGTCAAGGTGATAGGGCCGCTCTGCCAACACTATAACAGGCTTGCCTGTATCCCTGCCTATTTTAAGATATGCCTTGCCTGCCTCACGCACTGTGTTAAGGTAGGAATCATATTCCCCGTAAGCCGCACCGGCGGCCAAAATCAGCTCTGCCTTGGTTATATCTGGGAAGTACTTTGTTATAACAGCAAAAAACTTTTTTATAAAGCTGCGCTTATCGTGAATGCCGATATAATCGCTTATAAACACCGTTTTGCCTGAGCTTAGAGCGTTTATATTGGCACTTAAAACCTCGGGATAATACGCAACCACAGGGCAGTTATAGTGGTTGTCCCCTTTTTCTTCATTAATATTGTAGGTCATGCAGGGGTAAAAGATTGCGTCGGGCTCTTCCTTTAACAGAGCCTCAATGTGGCCGTGTATAAGCTTTGCAGGGAAGCAGACAGTGTCTGAGGGTATAGTGTGCTGCCCTGAGAGATAAAGCTTGCGGTTAGATTGCGGCGAGGTGATAACCTCAAAGCCCAAATGTGTAAACAGACTGTGCCAAAATGGCAAAAGCTCATAAAAGCTAAGCCCCATAGGTATGCCGATTTTGCCCCTATTGCCCTTAATGGGCTGATAGGCACTCAGCAAATCCCGCTTATATTGGCACAGGTTATAGCTCTGCTCTGTGGTCTCTTTTTTAAGGGGCTTTTCGCAGCGGTTGCCGCCAATGAACTTCCTGCTGCCGTCAAAGGTGTTAACTGTAAGCTTGCAGCTATTGCCGCAGCCCTTGCAGGTTATGGCACGCACCTCGTGGGTAAAGCTCTGCAGCTCTGAGGAGCTTAAAATGCTGCTCTCGCCCTTGTTCTTCGCCTTGGCATACAAGGCCGCTCCGTATGCGCCCATAAGCCCCGATATGCTCGGCCGCACAACCTCACGGCCTATCTCCTGCTCAAAGGCACGCAAAACTGCGTCGTTCAGGAAGGTGCCCCCCTGCACAACAATGTGCTTGCCCAAATTTTCAGCATTGGCCGTTCTTATTACCTTATAAAGGGCATTCTTAACAACGCTGATTGATAGCCCTGCCGAGATATTCTCAACGCTTGCCCCGTCCTTTTGCGCCTGCTTAACAGAGGAGTTCATAAACACCGTGCAGCGTGAGCCTAAATCCACAGGATTTTCGGCAAACAAGCCTTTTTGCGCAAATTCCGGAGTGCTTAAGCCCAAAGCTCCCGCAAAGGTTTGCAAAAATGAGCCGCAGCCGGAGGAGCAGGCCTCGTTAAGGAAGATGTTATCTATAGCACCATTGTGTATTTTAAAGCATTTAATATCCTGCCCGCCTATGTCTATAATAAAATCAACCTCAGGCTGAAAGCGTTTTGCCGCAGTAAAGTGCGCCATTGTTTCAACAAGGCCAAAATCCAGTTTAAAGGCGTTTTTTATAATGTCCTCTCCATAGCCTGTAGAGGCCGTTCCTGCAATTTTTGCGTGGGGGTATTCTTTGTAGAACTCCCGCAAAAACTCCAACACAAGGGGCACTGGATTGCCGTTATTGGGCTTGTACTCTGAATGTATTATATCACCCTTAGAGTTGATTACAACAGCCTTAAGGGTGGTTGAGCCTGCGTCTATGCCTATGTAAACCTGAGTATCCGCAAGCACTGCCGCATTTGTTGCTATGCTCTGCCTCTCATGCCTGCGCTTAAAGGCCTCATAGGCTTTTTTGTCGGCAAACAGAGGGGTGCAGCTCTTGTAGCCCTCTGCCGATTCATACCCGCTAATGCGCTTTATGGCCTCTTTAACCGTGACAGGCTTGGCCTCTCCCGCAAGCACGGCCCCTATAGCTACATAATAGAGGGAGTTCTCAGGGCACACGCCCTCAAGCCCAAGAGAGACGTCAAAGCAGTGCCTAAGCTGCGAAAAGAAGGTCAGCGGGCCGCCCAAATACACAACCCTGCCGCAAATCTCACGCCCCTGAGCAAGGCCTCCCACGGTTTGGTTAACCACAGCATAAAAGATACTGGCGGCAATATCCTGCTTTCTTGCGCCCTGATTAAGCAGGGGCTGAATATCCGATTTTGCAAACACACCGCAGCGTGAGGCCACTGTATAAATCTTTTCCTGCTCCCCTGCAAGCTCGTTAAGCTCTAAGGGAGTAACCTGAAGCAGTGCGGACATCTGGTCTATAAATGCGCCTGTGCCACCTGCGCAGGAGCCGTTCATGCGCACCTCCAGCCCGCCGGAAAGGAAGAGTATCTTAGCGTCCTCACCCCCAAGCTCCACAACCACATCAGATTCAGGCAGCATTTTGCTTACAGCGGCACGGGTGGCATAAACCTCCTGCACAAAGGCAAGGTCACAGGCCTGCGCCAAGCCCATTCCTGCAGAGCCTGATATGGTTATCTCCGCCTGCTTTTCATTTGGGAACTTTTCAGCAATTTTTTGCAAGAGCTCGGCTGTTTTTGCCGTTATTTGAGAAAAGTGCCTTTCGTATGAGCTAAAAATCAGCTGCTCCCCAGCACCTATAACCACACACTTAATGGTGGTTGAGCCTATATCCAATCCTATTTTTAACATTATATACAAGGGCGTTGCGCCCACTCCTTCTAAAAATTATGTGTACTTATTAATAATAATTCAAAATTGTTAAAAAATCAACGGTTTATTCAAAACAACACAATAAACCAAAATTTACATTGGGGATTTGGCTATGTGCATGGTGTGTATTGACAGTGATTTAGGCTTAAATTGTCCGTATTAATGTGTAGCAAGAGGTTATCGCAGTTTGTGCTCATGCCGCACGGGCACTTACTTTCTGTTTCGCCGAGAAAGTAAGCAAAGACGCGAGCAGGGGGATTCCGATTCCCTCTGCACTCCTTAAACGGGGCAGAGCAACGGCTCTGCACGGGGGCGAACAAGATTCGCCAAGGTGACGCCGTTAGCTTTTGGGCTGGGGTTATTTCGTTTTAACCATTTAAAAATTTTTAGACTTAATACAGTGCTATACAAAGACGACAGACGGCAAAGGTATACGTTCCAACTCTTCGCTTGGCTTCTCAAACGTCTTGCGTTTGAGGGATAGGCAGGGGTGCAGGGGACGAGCAGTGGCTGCCGACAAAATCAGAGATTTGGGGCAACCACTGCGGCTTACTTTCTCGGCGAACCAGAAAATTCGGGGTTTTTGCTTGCAAAAACGCAGCCTTTGGCTGCAACCGACTAAACAGCGTGCGTGCCCGTGCGGCATGAGCACAAGCTAAAATAATATCCCGCTACACATTAATGCGAATAAATCAAAACTCCGATAACTACGATTAATTTAAACCTCCAAAAGCATTAAATCTCAATCACCACAAGCCGCCCTAGTTAAAACACAACAAATAACGCTGTAAAAAAACGGCGTTATTTGTTGATGGCAACAAATTAATTAAATTAAAAAATACTACTGGAAATCGTTACAAAAAAGTGCTACAATATGTTGTATATAGTTTTCATATGGTACACGAAAGTGAAAGCTTACAGTTTTTTAATTGAGCAACTCTATTTATTAGCTTGTTTGTAGGGGCAGACCTAAGTGTCTGCCCAAAGACGGACACTATATGGTAATCTGGGCAGACACTTAGGTCTGCCCCTACAGCTTTATATTAGATAGGCTCAATTAAAACATGTATATTGCAAAGAAGAAATAAAGGAAAGGACGCAGAGAGCCGCACGGCAAAGTAGTGCGTACTCTCAGCACATGGTGCTTAAAAATGAGCTTAAAATCCAGTACAAAGGTCTCTAACAATCGTTATGAGCTTGAGGTGGAGGTTGACGCCAAAGCCTTTGAGGAGGCCGTTCAAGCGGCCTATCGCAGAGATGTTAAAAAGCTTAATATCCCGGGCTTTCGTCCAGGCAAGGCTCCCCGCAATATTATAGAGAAAATGTACGGCAAGGAGTTCTTTTATGAAAAGGCCGTTAATATTGTCTATGGTGATGCATTAGAGGCCGCTATTGATGAATTCGGCAAGGAGACGGTTAAGGATAACATAGAACTGGACGTTGTCTCTGTGGGTGCAGAGGGGCTTGTATTCAAGGCTGAAATAACCACCAAGCCAGAGGTCGAGCTTGAAAAATACAAGGGTCTTGAGGGCAAAACCAAGGAGGTTCTTGTTACAGAGGCACAGGTTGAGGAGGAGCTTGAAAAGGTTCGTGACCGCAACGGCCGCATTATAACAGTTGAGGACAGAGCCGCACAAAACGGCGATACTGTTGTGTTTGACTTTGAGGGCTCTGTAGACGGCGAGCTGTTTGAGGGCGGCAGCGCAGAGGATTTTAGCCTTGTGCTTGGAAGCGGCCAGTTTATCCCGGGCTTTGAGGAGCAAATCGTCGGCAAAAATATAGATGATGAATTTGACGTTAATGTCACCTTCCCTGAGGATTATCAGGCCGAAGAGCTTGCAGGCAAAGCAGCTGTGTTTAAAATTAATCTCCACGAGATTAAATCAAAGGAGCTGCCCGAGCTAGACGATGAATTTGCCAAGGATGTAAGCGAATTTGACACCCTTGATGAATATAAAGAGAGCATTAAAACCGGTTTAAAAGAAAAGGCCGAAAAGGACGCAAAGGATTCCTTCCTTGCAAATGTTCAAACTGCCCTTATTGAGCAGCTGGACGCAGATATTCCCGAGGCCATGTACAACAACCGCATAGACACTATGCTGGAGGAAATGGCTCACGACCTCTCACGTCAGGGGCTCAACTTGGAGATGTACCTGCAATACACAGGCGGCACTCTTGAGAGTCTGCGTGAATCCTTCCTCCCCAGAGCTGAAAGACAGGTTAAGCTGCGCTTAGCTCTTGAAAAGGTTGCCGAGCTTGAAAATATTCAGGCCACAGACGAAGAGGTAGAAACAGAGCTTGGCAAGCTGGCCGAGGAATATAAAATGGATATTGAGACAGTTAAAAAAGCTGTCGATGTAAAGTCCTTTACAATGGAAGTAAAGGTAGAAAAAGCTATGAAGCTTGTCGAGGAAACGGCAGTTGCCGTACAAGGCGAATAATTGCCAATTCACAAAGCATACTATGGAAGTGTTAAGAGCAGTTGATAGTTTAAAAAACACACAAGGTAGAGGCGCAGGCACAGCAGTCACTTTTTCACACACTGTTGGTGTGCTGTTCTCTAACACATGGTGTTAATTTGAATGGAGGTTCATTTATGAGCTTGGTTCCTGTAGTTGTTGAACAAACCAGCCGAGGCGAGAGGTCCTATGACATTTACTCCCGCCTGCTAAATGACAGGATTATAATTTTATCAGAGGAAGTTAACGATGTAACGGCCAGCCTAGTGGTGGCACAGCTTCTCTATTTAGAGGGGCAAGACCCTAAAAAGGATGTAAGCCTTTATATTAACAGCCCGGGCGGTTCTGTTACCTCAGGCTTTGCTATCTATGATACTATGCAATATATCAAATGCGATGTTTCAACTATTTGCATAGGCATGGCAGCAAGCATGGGTGCGTTCCTTTTGGCCGCCGGAGCCAAGGGCAAGCGTTTTGCACTGCCAAACAGCGAGATAATGATACATCAGCCCCTTGGCGGAGCAAAAGGTCAGGCCACAGATATTGAGATACAGGCAAATCAAATCCTAAAAATAAAGAAGAAGATAAATCAAATTCTGGCGGATGCCACAGGCCAGCCGCTGGAGGTTATTGAAAGTGATACCGACCGCGACCATTACATGTCCGCTCAAGAGGCGGCTGATTATGGCCTAATTGATAAAGTAATAGACAAACGATAGGATTGGTGATGCAATGCCTCGTAATGATGAGAACAAAACAGTAAGATGCTCCTTTTGTCACAAGGGAGAGCATGAAGTCGAACGTCTTATAGCAGGCCCGGGAGTATTCATTTGCAACGATTGTGTTGAGCTCTGCATGGGAATAATTGATGACGGTATACCCAAAAAGAGCAGCAGAAAGGAAGAACCCTCAAAGGAATCACTCCCCAAGCCTCAAGAGATAAAAAAACACCTAGACGAATATGTCATAGGTCAGGATAACGCTAAAGTGGCCCTTTCGGTGGCTGTTTACAACCATTATAAGCGTATGCACTTTGGAGATACCTCAGATGTAGAGCTGCAAAAAAGTAACATTTTGCTTCTGGGGCCAACAGGTGTGGGCAAAACCCTGCTTGCGCAAACTCTTGCAAAAAGCCTTGATGTCCCCTTTGCCATAGCCGACGCCACAACCCTGACAGAGGCGGGCTATGTGGGCGAGGATGTTGAAAACATCCTGCTGCGCCTTATTCAGGCCGCAGATTATGACATTGAGCGTGCCGAAAGAGGCATTATCTATGTAGATGAGATAGATAAAATAGCAAGAAAATCCGAAAATCCTTCAATTACAAGGGATGTCAGCGGAGAGGGAGTGCAGCAGGCTCTGCTTAAAATACTTGAGGGCACTGTCTCTAACGTGCCGCCTCAGGGAGGACGCAAGCACCCACAGCAGGAGTTTATACAAATTGACACCACCAACATTCTGTTTATTTGCGGCGGTGCTTTTGACGGCATAGAGAAGATAATAGAACGCCGTGTAGGCAGCTCTGCGCTGGGCTTTGGTGCAGATGTTTACAGCAAGGATGATTTAAATTACTCCGAGCTGCTAAGCAAGGTTATCCCACAAGATATAGTGCGTTATGGCTTGATTCCCGAAATAGTGGGCAGAATGCCCCTTATAACCTCGCTGGAATCGCTGGATAGCTCCTCCTTAATCCGCATTATGAACGAGCCTAAGAACTCCATAATCAAGCAATACGCCAAGCTGTTTGAAATAGATGGCGTTGAGCTGTGCTTTGAGGATGACGCACTTAGCGCAATAGCAAAAAAGACCATAGATTACAAGACAGGCGCAAGAGGCTTGCGGGGCATATTCGAAAAGCTCTTAACCCCGCTTATGTATAAGGTGCCCTCAGACACCTCCATTGCCAAGGTAACTATTACCAAGGAATGTGTAGATGAGGAGGCCGAACCGCTGCTGGTTATAAACCACGAGCGCAGCCGAGAGCCTGAAAAGAGCCGCCCCACAGGGGCAGCCAAGCCCCGAAGGAACGGCACAGCAAGTTAAATTTTGGGACATTAGATGTGGCATTTCATCTAATGTCCCTTTTAATTTTTTAAATAATATTGCAATCGTAGATAAAATAGGGTACAATATTTTTAAAGAGTGAAAGAAGCGTACTAGAGGCTAGATACTAGAAGCTAGATACTAGAAATCCATCTCAAGCAACCTTTGTATAAAAATCAACCTGCCTCCCGTCCTGCCACAATCTGCCCGGTCTGCGGGCGAACGAGGCGGTCGCCCATACAGCTTTTAATTAAATTTGCGCAGCAAATCACCTTAATTTTCAACTTTCAACTTTCAACTTTCAACTTTCAATTCTCCAACATCCCTCTGTGAGCAAAGCTACCTTACTATCCTAACCCCAATAAGGAGCCAAAAATGCCAAACAAAATTTTAGAAATAAACAACCTAACTAAATCCTTTAACGGCGTAAAGGCTGTGGATAAGCTCTCCCTTTGCGTTGAGGAGGGTACGCTCTTTGCCTTTTTGGGGCAAAACGGAGCAGGCAAATCCACCACCATCAACGTTATTCTTGGCCTGTTAAAAGCAGAGAGCGGCACTATAAGCTATGGCGGCTCAAAGGATTTTAGCACTTTTAAGCCACAAATAGGCGTAGTTTTCCAAAACAACGTATTTGATGAAAATTTAAGCGTTGAAGAAAATCTGCTGCTCTACGGCCAGCTGTATTTGAACAATTCCAAGCTGGTTAAAAGGCGTTATGCCGAAATACTGGAGCTAATGCAGCTTAAGGAATACGCCAAAAAGCGGTTTAAGCTCCTCTCAGGAGGGCAAAAACGCAAGGCCGAGCTTGCCCGCGCGCTCTTTAATGAGCCAAGGCTGCTCTTTCTTGATGAGCCTACCACAGGCCTAGACCCAAAAACACGTGCGGAGGTTTGGAGCATAATACACGAGCTGCGCCGCAGAACGGGCATGACAGTCTTTTTAACCACCCACTATATGGAAGAAACCGCCGACGCTGACAGCGTTGTTATAATACACAAGGGCAAAAAGGTTACACAGGGCAGCCCTGCGGAGCTAAAGGCCGCCTACTCCCACGATAAGCTAAGGCTTACTCCCGTCAATGCCGAGCTTTTAGAGGCTTGGCTAAAGGAGCATAGCCTCCCCTTTGAAAAAACCGCCGATACCTACTCACTGGTAATGGAAAACGCAGAGAGTGCAATAGCTCTGCTGTATGAGCTGCGCCAAAACATCCGCTTTTTTGAGGCAATACAGGGCACTATGGACGATGTTTTTTTAAACGCAGTGGGCGAGAGCTTGGAGGGCGAGAGCAATGGGTAATGTAGCTGTTTTTACACGACGCAATATAGTTTTGTTTTTAAGGGATAAAGCTACCGTGTTCTTTTCATTTTTGAGCACTATTATTTTAATCGCCCTTTACTTCCTGTTTATAGGCAAAAGCTACGCCGACGGCGTTGCTGATATTCTGGGCAATTATATCTCAATGGATAACATTTACGCACTTGTCTATATACAAATGATGGTGGGAGTGCTGGTGCTTAATTCCCTCTCACTCTCTATAGGGGCGTTTTCTACCATAGCCAAGGACTTTGAGACAAGGCGGGTGGATAGCTTTCTTATAACTCCGGCAAAGCCAGGGGGGCTGCTGCTTAGCTACTTCTTCGGTGGCTTTGCGGTCTCCTTTGTGCTTAATTTGTTCACATGGATTCTTAGCATAGTGCTGATAGGCCTGCTATATGGCTATTGGGTTAGCCTTAGTGCGGCTGTAATTGTGGCTCTGGTGCTTGTTTTTGCCTCGGCTGTAAGCTGCGCTATCACGCTGCTTATTACGGCTATAGTCAAAACAAGCGCAGCTATTGGGGTGTTTAGCGGGGTTGCGGGCACCTTCTTCGGCTTTATCTGCGGCATTTATATGCCTTATGAAACCCTTGGCAGCGGCATGGTGATAGCCGGCTCGGTGCTGCCCTTTACTCACATTGCCATATGGCTAAAGCAAATAGTGCTTAAGGACGCCTTTGCTGTGCTAAGCACTCCCAAGGAGTTCCAAAGCTCCTTGCTCTCCAGCTTTTCGGCTAATAATATAGGCCTTGCGGGTGTTGACCTTTCGCAATGGCTCACCCTTGCTTACACGGGGGTATTTGCACTGCTCTGCTTGCTTATTGCATGGTGGATGATAGGGCGCAAGCTCTATTTGAGGAATAAATAAATTTTTAGGGCGTGTCTTCAGCACGCCCTAATTTAAGTTGAGGGGATTACATATGGTAGGAAAATGGAAACGCTTTAATGCGGCCAAGCGGCCAAAAAGGCAGCCGACTCTGTTAAAGCCGATTATCTGGGGAGTGAGCTTCCCAAAGGCATGGGCACACAAAAGCAAGGTGGATAAATCCGAGATGCCCAAGGGCGCAAACGGGGTTAAACCGCCGTATCTTTTGCTGTGCAACCACAATTCCTTTATGGATTTTATGATTATGAGCAAGGCTATCTTCCCACACAGGGCAAACTATGTTGTGGCTATAGACGGCTTTTTGATTAACGAGTGGCTGCTGCGCCGAGTGGGCTGTATAGGCAACCGCAAGTTTACCCGCTCTATCACCCTTGTGCGCAACATGGTTATGGCCAAGGATAGGGGGGATATAGTTGTGCTGTTCCCTGAGGCTCGCTACTCCCTTTGCGGCACAAATGCGGTGCTTCCGGAATCCCTTTCTAAAATGATACGCAGAATGAATGTACCTGTGGTTACTCTTATTATGCACGGACACCACATCAATTCGCCCTTCTGGAATGTGGGCAACAGGCATATCAAGCAAACCACTGCCGAAATGAAGCAGATTTTAACTAAGGAAGAAACTCAAAGCCTGCCCATAAGCGAGATTATGGAAAGGGTAAACACCGCCTTTGTCTATGACGATTTTGCCTGGCAGCAGGAAAATAAAATAAGCATAGACACCCCCGACAGAGCCGAGGGCTTGCACAATGTGCTGTATCAATGCTGCGAATGCGGCACGGAATACAAAATGCGCGCACAGGGCACACGCCTGTATTGCGAGCACTGCGGCGCAAGCTGGGAGCTTAGCGAATACGGCGAGCTTAAAGGCGAGAGAGGCTTTTCTCACATACCGGATTGGTATGAGTGGGAGAGGGAGAACGTGCGCACAGAGGTTGCAAACGGCACATACAGCTTTGAAGCAGAGGCGCAAATAGAATCACTGCCCAATGCAAAGGGCTTTTGCAAGCTTGGCACAGGCAGGCTCACACACGGCATGGAGGGCTTTACCCTTAAGGGCGAATACGAAAATGAGCCCTTTGAAATAAGCTGGAGCGTGGCCTCAATGTACTCCTGCCACATAGAATACAATTACAACGGCAAGGGCGCATGTGTAGACCTTAACACCCTTGAGGATACCTTTTACATATACCCGCAAAACACAGCATTTGCAGTAACAAAAATAGCTCTGGCAACAGAGGAGCTTTATGCAGTGCGTAATGTGCAATGTGCAGTGCGTGATTCACAGGTGCGTTCTAAGGCGTAATTATTATCTATTAATCTAGCCCTGTAGTATTCTGTAAATCTTAAAACTTCAAATTCGCCCAAAAAGCTACAGTGGTACACCAAATGACTTTGAAGCCATAAAAGCTGCATCATTGCGAGCACGCAGCAAAGTCAAGTGTGGTGTGCGAAGCAATCCAGCGGAGCAAGGCCAGACGCTCTACGGTTGCACTGGGGCTTAGCGCACTGGATTGCTTCGCACTCGTAACCGCAGGATGCACTCAAGCTCAGCGGTGCTCGCAATGACGCACGTCAGCGGAGCGATAGAAAAGTAACCTTCCTCCCGCTCTCACACATACCGCCCAGCCGGTGGGCAGAGGTGTGCATTTTTTGATTTTACAAGTAAGGAGGCTTACCGATGACCAAGAAAAGAAGCAGAGAGTTAATTAATGAAGCTCTAAGTAATTTAAAAGTCGTCAATGCCTATATGGTGTATGACAAAAATTACTACAATCTTATACCTTTAAAGGTAAGTGAGAATTTGTTTTTATCGATAAACGAAGATGACTTCATCTTTGACGGCTTTTGCATATCACGCTTTAAGGATGTAGAATCAATACGTTTAAAAAACGATAAATGCGATGATATTCTCCGCAGTGAAAAGCTTTTTGATAATCTGCAAATACCGGAAATCAACTTGGAAAGCTGGGAGAGCGTATTTACAGACCTTAAGGATATAGGAAAAAACATTATAGTTCAATATGAAAAGACAGACTGCAAGGATGAAATCTTTACAATAGGCAAAATCGACCGTGTATATAAGGGCTGTTTATATATGTATCATTTTGACGCAGACGGGGTGTGGCAGAGCGAGCCCTATCGCATTCCATATAATGAGGTAACAAGTGTTACCTTTGAGAGCCGATACGTTAGCATCTTTTCAAAGTATCTTGCCCCTGCACCTTAATCTATCAATCAAAGGAGTTTAACCCATGAGCGAATTTAGTGAGAGCTATCACCTTAAAAACGGCAGCCTTCAAGACGCAATAGACCTGATTAAAAAGTCCTCACAAAGCGGATACGCCAAGAAGCCCTGCAAGGATTGGGTTACATTGGTGCCTGAAAGTGCCATTTGCGGCTTTAATTGTGACAAGAAGCTTGTTAAAAACAATACAGGCATTTTAGTGCAGTATATCTACCCCGAAGACCATGGCTTTTGCTTTCGTGTGTTTAACAGAAACCGTCTTGTTGCTGAATATTTTTACGATTTCAATGATTTTGACGAAAGCAATATAGGCGCAGCACTCGTTACAAACCGATTGAACGGCAAAGAATTAGTAGAATTGCTGAATTTGAAGGTTTCAGAATTTGAACTGGTAAGAACCCTCCGTCCAACAAATTTTAGTGAGGTTATGGATTTACATGATAATTTTATGAAGCTGCTGCAAATTCCTCCTGAGGCCTATACCTGGGTATCCCATCGTTACTGCAAATTGGACAAAGAGCAGTGCGTAAAAAGTGAATTTATAGCGGTAACTTAATAGTTAGATAAGGAGGCAACAAATGAATTTAAAAACACAAGAGGCTTTAAGCCTGTTTGCAGCAAACACACAGGCAATTAAAAGGGGATACATCTGGCGGGATAACATTTCCAGACGGCTATCGGCACTGCTTTATGCACAAAAAAACGCTCCCATTAACGTTGGAGCCATACATCAATGTTATAAACTGATAAAGCAAAACACAGGCATATTCTCTATGTTTAGAAGAAACATGGCAATGTGTGTAGCTACACTGCTCTCACTCTCAGAGAATCCGCAGGAGGTGTTCAGCAAAACCCTCGAGGTATACGCTCTGTTAAAGGAAGCAAAGTTCCGTGAATCTGACTTTTTGGTTATGGCGGCCTATCAAATCGCAGTGGGAGCTGAGGATTACTCCAACACCATAAGCCGTGCCAAAGCGTTTTATGACGATATGAAGGCACATCACCGTTTTTACACAGGGCGGGATGATTACATTTTTGCCGCAATGCTGGGGCTTTCTGATTTAGATATAGCCGCTGGAGCGGCACGCATTGAGGAATTATATCTCCGCTTAAAGGGTGAGTTTGCAGACAAAAACAGTGTGCAAACGCTGGTGCAAATACTGGTTTTGGGCGGCAACTCAGAGGACACCGCAATACGTGTGTTGGAGCTTAGGGATGCCCTAAAAGCTCAAAAACTACGGCTGGACAGAACCTATATTCTGCCCATACTGGGCATTTTGGCCTTGCTGCCTGTGGATATTAGCACCCTTGTGCAGGATTTAAAAGAAGCTAAGGCATTTTTGCGCAAACAAAAGGGCTTTGGCCGCCTCTCGGTTGCGTCAGATGAGCTGCTTTTGTTTGGCGCAGCAATAATTGCAGAAGAGTATGCAAGCCATATTAACAACGACATACTAACCGCAATGCTTTCAACAAGCATTGCCAGTATTATAATTGCACAGGAGGCCGCCGCTGTCTCTGCTTCCTCTTCTGCGGCAAGCTCTTCATAAGGTATTTTTCCGCACCGCTTAGTTATACCATGTCAATGGCAGTGCCGCAGCATACCTCTGCACAAATTCCGCATTCAATGCACTTTTGATAGTTAATTATGATTCTGCCGTAGGGTGTTCCTCCACAGCTATACAGGTCATTTCCGCAAGCTCCGTTGCAATCACAAGCAGATACGGCCTTCTCCTCTGTGGGCGGGGCGCAATTGCACACCAGATTTTTATCCAAGATAGGCTCAGCCACTTCAATATAACTGATAGCCTGTGAAGTGCAGGCCTTGATTGCCTTGCATACACTTTGACTTGCAAAGCACCGCTTGTTGTCAACTTTTGGTTTCATGTAAAAATACCTCCATTTATTTGCTTTCAAATTGCTGCTTTAGTTTGCGGTAATAGTTTTTAACGCTCTTATCTCCCTCGTTATCCAAAAACAGACAAAAGGGCAGGCTGTCACTTTCTCTGTGCTTTATCACGCAGGCACAGCATCGCCCGTTATTTGGGCAACTCTTTTTTGGACAGGCGCAGGTCTTCACGTTTGGGCACATGCCCTCAAGCTCTTTCACAATCGCACACCGCCCTTCTGCAAAGGCAATCACTCTTTTCTGTGGTAAGGCTATGCAAAAATTCTTTAAAGCTATTCGCAGTATTTTTGTTAATAGAGTAATACGTCCACTTGCCATGCTTGCATGAAGAAACCAAGCCGCAGTCGCAGAGGATTTTCATATGATGTGAAAGGGTTGGCTGGGTGATTTTAAAATGCTCTAAAATCTTGCAGGCACAAAGCTCCCCGCATGAGAGCATATCAACAATTTCTAAGCGATTGACGTCAGAAAGAGCCTTAAACAGCGCAACATTTTGCTCATATTGAGTCATTGCAAAGGCCTCCTCATATAGAACTTTATCTATATGATAGCACATACATAGACCGTTGTCAATATATTTTTGCGAGGTTCGACTATAAATCCGAGCAGCGATTACCACGCAATTATGCATTAATCACGTCCTCTTTCCTCTCTTTTATTCTATGAAAAATAAATATACACACCGCCGCCGTCAGACTGCACCCAAAAAGCAGCCACAAGACGGCGGTGTTTGTTTTATCGCCTGTATTGGGCTCTTCTGTGTTGGGCTCTTCGGGGTCGGGCTCTTCTACGTGGGGAGGCTGGGATATATCAACAATGTTATAAGCGGTTATTTTAATGATGCTTTCCTCTTCTCCTGTAAATTTAAAATAATAGCGTGTAACAGGATTTGCTGTGCCGCCATCAAAGCTATAGCCCAATGGGGGGCTTGTCTCTAAAAAGTAATATTCCCCTGTCTTTGTAAGCAGAGGGGAGTAAATTGTGCCGTATTCATCGCTTAAATAAGAGCCGCCTATTTGCTCGTCGCCCTTTGCTTTATCCTCAAAATAAAGATAAAACTCTGCACCTGCCACAGGCCTTGTTGTTGGGCGGCCGTTAGAATCCCGCTCATACTTTTCAAGCATGGCATACACAGGGTGTGCTGTGCCATATAGCTCGTTGAGCTTATGCTGAGTGTCATCATACCAAGCCAAGGCATTTACAACAGGCAAAAGAATTATTATTGCTGCCGCCAGCAATAAACACCGCATTTTAAGCATAGCTCTCTCCTTGCCTTTTAAAATGATATATCTATCAATATTGTGGGATAAAAGTCTTTTTTTTATTCGTTTTACTAATTTTAATACATTTTAATGGAAGTTTAACTCTCGAATTCATCTGCTAAATCAGGAAACAATATTTATAGTTGATTAACCCAACGGTTAAATCATAAATATAGTCGAATCACTTGAAAAGCGGCGCAGGATTTGCGAGGATATTTTGTGTCTGGCAAGGAGAAAGACACAGCCAGACGCAAAATAGACCGCAAAGACAAGTCGGTTTTTGAGTGGTTTGACTATAGAAGCAAATGAAAAAAATAAGAAAGGTAGAGCGCAAGCACGGCAAACACTTTTAATGAGCTTTCGGTGCGGGTGCTCTAACACAGGGTGTTTTTAATGAAAATTAAATTGGCTAACAAAGCCATAAAAATAACAACAGCCATAATTGCAATTGCTTCATTAAGCATAACAGCTGCATTTAATGCCTCTGCATGGGAGGATACCCAGCCAAAGCTAAACGAGGCGCAGGCCAATGCACTAAAATTCTCTGCAACTCTGGAGGATAACTTTACTCCTGAGTTAAACTGGAGAATCACAGACCCTCCTCTAACCAAGGAGGTTTATGTTGTAAACCCTCTCTCGCCCTTAGATAAGGACGCTCAGCCTATTTTTATAAGGATTTCTTTAAAGGAGTATTTAGAAATTGCAAAATTGGAAGAGCTGCACACCATAAATCGTTTTGCAACAAACCTTGCAGACGGGCACTTTCTTGCCTATCCGGACTACGCTGCGGGTTCGTCTGCGGCTTGGAAGGTGGATATTAACAGCCCTATCCCCGGCCGCATATTTACTATGGATGGCGGGCTAACCTATTACGATGAGGCAGAGGTAAAAAGTGACCTGAGCCAATATGAAGCCGACGCACAAGCTTGGGCAACTGCTCTGGGCTATCCCGCAAGAACTCTTGAATTTGCCTATGATATAATTACAGGTGACGCAGGTTGGTTTATACCCACACAGCAGGGCGATATAAACGGGCAATACGGCAAACGTGCCACCCAGCTACTGCGCCCCCTTGCACCGGAATCGCTGATTCCCGGGGTTGTTAGAGCCCCTGCAAACGACGCAGCCGACCATGATTATGAGCCGGCGAACCCCACAGGAGAGTATGCCTACACGCCATATTACTTTGGAAATTCTAAGTTTCCCTCTCCAATTTATGGCTCTCCCTTCCGTGAGTATGTCCAACTAAATTATTTAGATACCGATATTATTTCTATGAGTGAATGGGACGGTCAGCCCACAGCAAAGTGGATTTATGACGATTCCCTCATGGCACAGCAAAACGGCCTCTTATATTGGGGTGAGCCGCTGTATCCTGGCAAAAGAACCGTAAATGTTCTTGATTCAATAGAGCTTATAAAGCAGCCCGAGGGGCCGTTCTATTACGCCATGCACATTGATATGGAGGCCGTTTCTAAGGACTCCTTAGAAGACGTTTGGTGGACTAATATGCCTAGTTCACTGCAAGCACCTCGTGAGTATGTAGACGCCATGCTGAGAAGCTGATTCCAGCAGCAATCGCCTATTAAGCTTTCACGGGTGAATGCAATTCGTCCCTACGAAAAGGCCGCCGGAGCGTTAGCTCCGGCGGCCTGCAAATTGGGTATCTCAAAAAACTGTAGGGGCAGACCTGCATGTCTGCCCCAAGCACCACGAATCACCCGTATTAGGGTAGACACATAGACCTGCCCCTACGAACACTATAATCAAAAGTTTGCGCAGCAAATTCACATGAATTATGCGTTGAAAAATACATATATAAATTTTTTGTTAACATCTCTGCATGGCCAAAAAGCCTATACCTTAGCCATTTTTAGCCCCTAAAAGCCCGCTTGAAATCACACGAAAATTGACTTTCATCTGGGGATATGCTATAATAACCTCACGGCATTAGCGGCAGCAAGACTGCCGATGCCTGAGAGAACATTGTTACATTTAAAGGTTAGCACTGCGTGCTTTTGTGTAATAATAACCTCACAGCATTAGCGGCAATAAATTGCCGATGCCTGAGAGAACATTGTTACGTTTAAAGGTTAGCACTTCGTGCCTTTGTGCTATAATATACCTCTAAGCTAGATACCTAAAAAATCCGTAGGGGCAGACCTACGTGTCTGCCCTGTCCACCACAAACCACCCGCATTCGGTCAGACACATAAATCTTCCTCCACTGTAATGTCTAAAGCCTTAAATGTGTCCGTATACTGGGCAGAATGTTTGCGAGCGGGCGTAAGGTTACTTTTATATCGCCTGCTGACGTGCGTCATTGCGAGCACCACTACGCTTAAGTGTATCCTGCGGTTACGAGTGCGAAGCAATCCAGTGCACTAAGCCTTTGTGCTGCGGTGAAGCATCTGGCCTTGTTCCACTGGATTGCTTCGCACACCACACCTTACATTTGTTTTGGCTCGGTTGCGTGCTCGCAATGACGCAGCTTTTATGGTTTCAAGGTTACTGGTACATCACTGTAACTTTTTGGGCAAACCGTAAAGTTTTAGGCCTATAGTAGTTACCAATTATCTATTTAATCACGCAGCACCTCAAGGGTAATTCTACCCAGCTTTCCGCCTCTAAATTCATCTAAAACCATTACAGAGGCTCTTTCAAAATCGGCCTCTCCGCCAGAGATTAGCATACCTCGTTTGCGGGCTATTGTCTCCAGCAGCTGGACAGAAGAGAGGGCAGAAACCCCTTCCAGCTTATACCTGCTTTCAAGCAGAGCGGGGTACTCTGCAATTAGCATAGCAAGCAGCTTAAGGGCTATTGTTTCACTGTCCAAAATAGAATCCTTAACCGCACCGGTAAAGGCCAGCCGCTCGCCCACAATTTGGTCTTCAAACTTGGGCCAGAGCACTCCCGGGGTATCTAAAAGCTCGGCGTCACGCTCAAGTGTGAACCACTGGTTGCCCCTTGTAACCCCTGGCTTATCGGCCACCTTTGCCTTGCTGTTCCTAACCATGCGGTTAATAAAGGAGGACTTGCCCACGTTGGGTATGCCTACAACAAGTATTTTAATCCTGCGCCCCTTCATGCCCTTGGCTTCCCATGCGGCTATCTTTTCTGCCAAGGCCTTTTTGCAAAGAGGCAAAAAGGCGTTAAGTCCCTTGCCTGTTTTGCAGTCCACCGCCAGAGCAAAAATGCCCTGTTCCTTATAGTGGCCTATCCAACGCCTGTTTTGCTCCTCGTCGGCTGTATCGGCCTTGTTAAGCAGAATAATGCGGGGCTTGCCGGAGATAAGGCTGTCTATCTCAGGGTTGCGGCTGCTAAGGGGAATGCGTGCATCTATAATTTCAACCACTATGTCAATAAGCTTAAGAGATTCAGATATTTTGCGCCTTGTTTTGGCCATATGCCCGGGGAACCACTGTATACCCTGATGCTGAATACCCTGCTGCTCCATCAATAAATCCCCCCAAAGCTACCCAAAGGGAAAATCCTAATTTGCGCCTTGCCAAGAATAGAATCCACATCTATCATTTTAACATAGCTAGAGCGGCTGTCAGAGGAATTGTTGCGGTTATCACCCATGCAAAAGGCCTTGCCCTTGGGCACGGTGATAGGATATTCGTAAGCGTCTCCCGTGTAAAAGCTGCGGGTGGTGTCGTAATAAGCGTAGGCCTCAGCACAGAGCTGACCCTCTACATAAACCAGCCCTGTGGAATCGTCGCTGCCCTTTTGAATGTCGATTTGCTGCCCCTCTGTGGCTATAATGCGCTTGATAAGCGGCTCTCCGAACATGTTCTCCTGTGTGGTGACTATAATATCCCCCTGCCTTGGCTTATAGAGAACATTGCTTACTATAACCTTATCATTATTTTGCAGTGTTGGGTACATGGAGCTGCCGTCCACCCTTACAATGCGAAACATAAAGGTAAATATAAGCACAACAATAACAAGCGCAAACACAACGGATTCCATCCATTCAAAAACCTCGCCGGTTATTCTGCGCAGTATGCTGCGTTCTCTCTTCTCATTTTCCATGGCCAAATACCTCCCAAATACCAAAAAAGGGACGGCGTGCGTCCCTTGAATGCTTAACCCAGCCGCTCTTTAAGCTTGGCGTTTTTGCCCACTCTGTCACGCAGATAATACAGCTTGCTTCTGCGGATTTTGCCGTGGCGTACAAGCTCCACTCTGGCAACATTGGGTGAATGAACGGGGAAAACCCTTTCAACACCAACACCATAGGCCACACGGCGCACTGTAAAGGTTGCCGAAACTCCGCTGCCTCTGCGGGCAATGACTATGCCCTCAAAAAGCTGGATTCTCTCACGCTCGCCCTCACGAATTTTAACGTGAACCTTGACGGTATCGCCGATTTCGAACACAGGCGGCTCTGCCTTAATGCTCTCTTGTGCAATTAACTTTAATGCGTCCATTTAAATAATTCCTCCTGATTAATTCAGACATTCTTGCCTATGGCAGAGGACTGTCAGCTTTGTGCAGGCAGCAGCTATGCGCCCGCCAACTCCTACCGCAGGATGCGGCAGATTACAAATACTTAGATATTATACCACATGGGAGTGGGGTTTGTCAAATGGATTTGCGGTAAATTTTTGGTGAGTTTTTAGTTTTATAGGCCAGCTTTTGCTTGAAATATAAAATATTTTAGTGTATAATGCTTTTATCGTTATCAAAATTAGGAGATGAGAGTATAAAAAGACTTGAATATTTTGACTTACTGACAAACCTGTTTTATTTCAAAGCTATATACGACCCAAAAGGCACAGAATTTATTGTGTTCAGTCAATGCCCTTTTGACTCCTTGCAGAATTGTATAACAGATAAAACTGAGTTTGAGGCACTGGAAAATCATGTTCATTTAATAGAACATGTAACAAAAGAGGAGTTTAACAAGCTTGCTCCCATTGCAAAAAACTTGGGGCAAGCACTGCTTAATGCTCTAAAGTTTAACTATCCCAACAAAAGCTTTGTTGTCTATGTAACCATTGATTTACATGATTCACTTATCATTCGCTTTCATCAAAAATGGGAGGGGGAAGAGCCTTATTATCCTGCTGATTTTAACTCCTCCGCCATTTTAAAAATTATTATGCTTGAGGCCTGATTTTTTGCCTCTATATTAAGGAGCGCAGCATGGTTAATGTATGCTTTAAAAATGACTTTTCTTTTTCAGAAAGTAATATAGATACAATCTTTTATGTAGATATAGAGGGGCAGTGCTTCCCCGACGAACAATGGACAGATTTTATAGTTCCGGTATTGGAAATGTGGATTAACAACCTAAGCACTAATTATAACGCTTCTAAAGCCGGCTTTAAGCTGTATTTTATGGATGGACCATATTATATTGAATGCCAAAAGGAAAACAGCCAACTCAAAATGAAATTTATAGAGGACAGAAGCAAAAGAAGAGTTGTAATAGAAGATGAGGTTGATTTTTTTCAATTCACTGAGCAGCTACTAATTACAACAAGCTATGTTATAAATTTTTTATCCACCCTCAAATTAAAAAAAGCATACGGCTTAGCAGATTTAAAAAGAGCCTATAAAACATTAAAAGGAAAGGCTGAAAAACATGAGAAAACACTACCTTGACCATCTGCGAAGCATAGCAATTCTGCTGCTTTTCCCCTATCACACCTTCATGATTTACAACGACTGGGGCGAACGCTTTTATGTTAACGGTGAGCCGCTGTTTTTAACAAGCCTGTTTATCAAAATCAACGCAGCCTGGATGATGCCGCTGCTTTTTGCCGTGGCAGGCATGAGCTCCGCTTATGCGCTGAAAAAGCGCAGCCTTGCAGCCTATGCAAAGGAGAGGGTGAGCAAGCTGCTCTTGCCCCTTATTTTTGGCTTGCTGCTACTTATTCCCATTCAAGCTTATATTGCCGCGCTGTTCCATAAAGGCAGTGCAAGCTATTTAAACTTTTTTGTGGATTTCTCCGACCTTTCCGGCACAGGCGGCGGATTTACCACCGGACAGCTCTGGTTTATACTGTATCTCTTTGTATTTTCAATAATATGTCTGCCATTAATGGCACTATATAATAAACACGCCAAAAAGGCTCTGGCGAGCAAATTGCCCTTGCCTGTGCTGCTGCTTTTGGGGCTTTTGCCCACACTTGCGCACCCCCTGCTCAATATAAGCGGCAAGAGCATTGGCGAAAATCTGTGTTACTTTTTAGCAGGATATTTTATTTTGTCAAATGAGCCTGTGCTGCAAAGGCTGGATAAACACCGCTTTGTGCTGCTCGGCCTCTCGCTGGTGTGTCTGCCTGCAAGCCTTTATTTTAACTATGCCTTTTTTGAGTGGCTTGCGTGGCTGCTGATTCTTACTATTTTAGGGCTTGCAAGGCACTATTTAAGCTTTAGCGGCAAGGTCAGCGGATACCTTGCCAAATCCTCCTTTGGAGTGTATCTGTTTCATCAATCATGGATTATAATTGCGGCGTTCTTCGTCTTAAAGCTCACAGATAAGCCCGCCCTGCAGATTGTGCTTATTCTGCTAAGCTCCATTATTCTTACCTATCTCACCTATGAGCTTTGCCGGTTAATTAAGCCATTGAGGTGGATGTTTGGGTTTAAAAAGTAAGAGGGCTTGATTATGTATTTTGCTTTATCTCCAAATCAATATTACCTTTTTGAGTTTATAGCTAAGTCTGAAACAAGATATTTAAACAGAGAAAGTTGTGAGGCTTGTTCTGAAGAGGAACGACAAAAGCTGCTTGATTTAGAGCTTTTTGTGCCGGAGGATTTTTTGTTAATCCCTCAAATAAACCGAGATGAGCTTGTAATTAAATTTATATTAAAGATAAATTGCAAGTCCTTTTTAGAGCGTGTCTACACAAGTTTAGCGCGTTCTTTTGCCCACCAGCAAATGCAGCCGATCTGAATGATACAAAGGAAAGATTTGGAGTTTTTGGCGTAGCGTGTTGCGATGCCGCGCCA
>JAISYX010000130.1 GCA_031269595.1 Oscillospiraceae bacterium | reverse complement strand
GTCCCATCCTCATTAATAAGGCCTGCTATGATTTGACTTGCCGACTTTTCTTTTATGGCTGTTGTGACCTTGGATTTAGCAACGGTTGTAGTTGAAACGGTGGTAGCAGTGGCAGTTGTTGTAGTTGCTGTCGCTTTAACTTCTTCGCTTGAAGCAAAATCTGAATTATCATTTTCTAAATACTTAGCCACACAGGAAACCAAAGTAAGACACAGACACACCATTATTAAAATAACTAATAACTTTTTCATACGTTTTCATCCTCCCAGTGGCTAAAGCCAACTATTACAAATCCCGATGCATTGTACAAACGCTCTCTGTTTGCACAATATCCTGGTGTACCACCTGCTCCATTCTGCGTATTGCCCTCTATGGTTTTAATGATACCACCGCTTACATAATCTTCTCTAACAATACCGATATGATCTATATACTGCTCTGGGTCATTATCCTTAAAGTATACTAAATCTCCCATTTTAACGCTGGACAAATTAGCAGATGTCAGGGAATAGTAATGCCTATATGTCTGATTTGTCCCATACTGCATATTCGCTCCTCTGCTCCTGATAATCCTTTCCGTTCCAACCTCCGCAAGCTCCGCACACCAGCTAACAAAAGAAGCACACCACGCTAAGTCATGGTCATTCTGAATAGTAGAGTTGTAGTAAGATGGGTACTTTGACCAACCGGAACCTAAACTGTAAGGAAAGATTACCGTTGTGTGCCACCCTGAATCGTGCCCGTTGCGATACCCTATCTGCGTTTTAGCAATTGTCAAAAACCTATCCTTTTTTGAAGTAAGATTTTGATAATCATTACTGTTAAGCGTTGGTGTAACAGGCTTCTGGTCATCCTCACCAAAATAAGCAGCAGGATACACATGCACTTGACAGGTTGCCGTTTTGCCCCCGTCAGCAGTTCTGGCGGTAATAGTGGCAAAGCTGCCCTCGTTAGAACCGCCGTGCGCCCCCGAAACACCTGTGATAACACCTGTTGTGGCGTTTACGGTTGCAACCGCAGGGTTATTGCTGCTCCACGTAACCGTTTTGTTAGCAGCATTTGCCGGAAGAACATCCGCCGTAACAGCGGCAGTGCCTCCGACCCCAATAGAAATCTTTTTAATCCTCAAAGAAACAGATGTTACATGCTGCAATACCGTAACTTCACAATAATACGCCCGTCTGCAATTAACAGCTTCTGCCCATATCTTTGCCGTTCCTGGTGCAACTGCCGTTACAACCCCCGTTGCACTCACAGTGGCAGTTGCTGTGTTGGAGCTTGACCAAGCAATAAAACTGTTTGCCTCCGGAGGATCTTGCATTGCTATAATAGTTTGCGTGTCGCAGGGGTACAATGCAGCTGTCGCAGGGTTCACAGAAACTTGCTCAGCCGGAACACTCGGCCCGCCAAACACATAAGCAAAGTTTGGAACATCCGGCAGTGGTATGTCAAGGTTATCCGTGTGGTCTTCATAAAGACAGGTATAACCCGACTTGTGTAGGATTGTTGATGTATATGGGCTGTCATCGATACACAAATGGTAATCGTTAACCAGAATCAGAGGGGAGTCCAGCTTTGCCGCCAATGCACTTCCCGCCAAAGTGTCAGGGAAAGAAGACCCCAAGGCATAGCAAATTGACAAACTGTTAAAGTCATCCTGAAATTTTTGATAAATCCTGAGTGCTGTCTCGTAACGGCTGGTACCTGAAAGCCGTTCGGTACTATTAACATAATTGCTTAATTGTGTAAAAGCGTTGTTCGGCACTGAACCTCCTGCTGCGTAGCCGTTTGCAGGTGCAGTGCTCAGTCCGTTGAGATAAGCTGCCGTGTCTACGTGCAGGCTTCCATTTGGGTCGCCCTTGTGGGTAAACAGCAGTGGAGCATTTAAAACTGCCGCTGCCGCACCTGCTGCAAGTCCATCGGGAAAGTCTGTTCCGTCTGCTACAAATACAGCCGTGGGTGCTGAGCCTCGCACTGTGTCCATCTTCTGGGCTATTGCCGCAGCGGTTGCATAGCGGTTTGCGCCTGAAAGACGCTCAACACTTGTGATGCCTTGGGTTGCATTAAGTGCGGTTTCAATTGCATTGCTCACCGAACTGTCTCCTCCAAGAATCACAACGTTTTGAGTGCCTAATGTGGCAATCTTGTTTGCGACATCCGTTTCAAGAGATGTGCCTCCCGCTGTCAGCAAGATAGGCGCATCCAAGGACTTGGCCAAGGGTGCTCCAGCAAGACCGTCTGCAAAGTTTGTCCCACTTGCCAGCACAACCGTGTTTGCATTGCTCCACCCCTCGTTACTAATGCTTATGGCTGTTGTGTATCTGTTTGAGCCGCCTATACGAACAATAATGGGCGGGGCGAGTGGTGAATCTGCATAAACATTTGAGGCAATTGGTAATGCGAAAAAAATGCTTGCCATGGTTAGGACTAAGGCTATTGTTTTCTTTATTGATTGATCCTTCCTTCCTAATATAAAATGATTGCTATTGAGTTATAAATGTATTGTACACCTCATCTTTAGAATTGTCAATATGTTTTGTGAGTATTTGCGGCTTTTGAAGCATTTCAAAACGAATATAACTCTTTATAATCGGGAATAAATAATAGTAAAAACCAGAAGGAGAACATAACTATGCTAAGCAGAGTATTTGCAGAATTCGATAATTTAGATTTAGGCGAAAGTGCCGCCAGAACCGTTAGAAGCAGGATAGAGCAGGTGGGTAAGATTATCATCTCCGCACGTAGATACAAGCCCTCAGCACCAACCAACAGCCTCACAGGGGATAGTATGCGGCACATACCCGCAATGAGCAGCCCTGTGGCCTTAGCTGCGCTTAACAGCAGCTACACCGACCCATACGAGAGCGACAGCCGCCAAGGCAAGTTTGAGCCCGCACAAAAAGCATCGGTTGTGCTGAGCCTTGTATGCGAGAGCGAAACTGCCAACAGAGTAAGCGGACTGCTAAGCTCCTTAGGAGGAAGAAATGTGCGGGTGGTTAGCATTCCCTGCTAGAGGCTAGAGGCTAGTTACTAGAAGCTAGGTAACCGCTGATTTAAAAAAACGAAAAAGTGTGATATAATAGAATAAAAAGCTAGGAGGGAAAATATGAGCTATCAGATGAGCATTGCAGATATAGAGTATGAAAATCGCAAG
>JAISYX010000121.1 GCA_031269595.1 Oscillospiraceae bacterium | reverse complement strand
TCTATAAAAACCCGTAGGGGCAGTCCTATGTGTCTGCCCTGATTGCCGTAAAATGTCCGTCTTTGGGCAGACACATAGGTCTGCCCCTACAAGGTTAATAGAGATATTTAATTAAATTTGCGCAGCAAATTAACCACAATTACGCATTACGAATTAAACCAACCATATCCTCTGGCAAAGGCAAAGCAATCTCAATCTCCCGCCCCTCTGTGGGGTGAGCAAAGCGCAGCATTCCGCAGTGCAGAGCCTGCCTGATTATAAGCTCACGGCCTCCGCCGTACATGTCATCTCCCGCCAAGGGGTGGCCCAGATGGGCAAAATGCGCACGTATTTGGTGGGTTCGCCCTGTCTCAAGTCGGATTTCCAGCAGGGTAAGACCTCTTGCCTGCTCCAGAGCCTTGTAATGAGTAACCGCCCGCTGTCCCTCAGGCACAACAGCCCGCTGTATGCCGTGCCCCTCCTTGTACCCCAGAGGCAGGTCTATAGTGCCCTCCCCGTTAATCTCGCCCTCACAGATTGCGTAATAGAGCTTGCTAACGCTCTTGGCCAAAAGCACCGCACTCCTTGCGTTTTTTGCGCAGAGCACAAGGCCTGAGGTATCCTTATCCAGGCGATTGATTGGGCGAAAGGCCAAAAACTCGCCCTTTGCCTCTAAATGATAGGCCACGGCATTGGCGAGGGTATCCCGCCCGTGCCCCGCTGAGGAGTGTACGGGCATGTTAGGCGGCTTGCTGCACACAAGCAAATCCTCATCCTCATAGAGTATATCGATAGCAAGAGGCACGGCTTGTGCAGGGGGATGAAACTCGGGAATTCTAATCGTAACAAGAGCACCGGCACACAAAATGTCGATACTCCTGAGAAGCTGATTATTTATGCTTATGCCCTGTTCAACCCGCTTGAGCTTAGCCAGCGTGCGTGCAGAGAGGCCGCAGTAATTGCGCAAAAATCCCAGCGCACGCCTGCCCTCATATTCAGGAGGAACGGTAAAGGTTAGTATACGCATATCATCTCCGATAAGTTTACAACAGTTGAAAATTGAAAGTTGAGAGTTATTTTTTAATGCATAATTAATGGTGATTTGCTGCGGCAAATTTTAATTAAAGGGTTCGTAGGGGATGATGTCCACATCATCCCGTAAATACCTGCAAGCTTTGGAAAAACGGGACGATGTGGACATCGTCCCCTACAAAAATTGCTCAGCTGCAGTTCCCGCTATCATTTTCAACTTTCAACTTCAACTGCTGCTTGCAGCTGTTGTCGGGGCGGCAGTTGTGGTTGTGGTAACGACCTCTGTGGTGGTTGTAGTCTCGGCAGTTGTGGGAGCGGTGGTTGTTGCTGCAAGGCTTGCTGCGTCTGCGGCGGCTACTACCTTGTTAAAGGTATCGCTATCCTTGCGGTAAAGGTTGGTTATAGCTCCTGTATCGCTTGTCATGCTAAGCACATCGCCGTTAAGAGAATAGCGGCAGCTTAGGTTAAAGGGCTTTTCTTTGTTTGTGCCTTTTTCTTTTAAGGCAAATTCTATTACTATATTCTTGCTTTTAACCTTAAATTTGCCCGTTAGCTTGGTATCGTTAAGGTTAGAGCTAAGGTTAACAACCCCGTCTGTGCGGAACTCGTATATAAATTCGCCCTTTGCATCCATCCAAGTGCCGTAAAGGTCCTTGGTGGCCTGGCTGTTGCCTCCGCCTATTGAGAGTATAATAATTAACACAACAATTACAATAAGCAGGAATGCGCCGCCTATCATAAGCCAGCCCTGCATTCCAAGCCTGCGAAAATCCAAAAGCGAGAGCATAGATGCGGGTCTGCGCCGCCTTACTATTCTTGTAAATTTTAGTTTAGCCATCATCCTCAACCTCTTCACTGTTAAGTGTTTCTATAAGCGAGGGAGACCAAATCTCATCTGCGCTAAAGCGGGTGGGAGTGTCTCCTCCTGCGCCCGGCTGCTCACGCTCACGCTTGAGCTCCTCTTCTACCTTGCGTTTGTGCTCTGCTGCTTCCTTGCGCAGGGTATCCTCCTTGTGTATCAGGTGATAAAACAGCCAGGCTGCGCCCCCTGAAAGGATTATAAGCAGAATAAAGCTAATAGGCAAAAACAAAATGACAAGCATAACAAGCGCACCTATAATGGCATAGTGATACAACTTGGCTCTTAGGCCGAACCAAAGGGGAACGGCCATGCACACAAGACAAATCAATATAGACAATATTATTTGTATTACTTGAGAAACAGGCATAGTCTCACCTCGTTAATTATCTAAAATATGCCACTCCGGCCTCGAATATCTTTTGATCCTTGCTGCCCGGGACATTCTTGTAAAGATTGCTGCCCTTGCGCTCGGAATGCCCCATTTTGCCGAATACTCTGCCGTCTGGAGAGCTTATGCCCTCTATGGCGTATACAGAGCCGTTGGGGTTCCATTCAATAAGGCCTGAGGGTATATCGTGCAAATCTACATACTGTGTGGCAATCTGGCCGTTTTGCTCCAGTATATCCAGCATCTCCTGAGAGGCAACAAACCTGCCCTCGCCGTGGGAGACGGGAACGGTGTGTATATCTCCTGCCCTGCAATTGGCAAGCCATGGGGATTTAACAGAGCTTACTCTGGTGTAAACCATGCGTGAAACGTGCCTGCCCAAGGTGTTAAAGGTGAGGGTTGGGTCGTTTTCACCTATTTCTGTTATTCTGCCATAGGGCAGCAGGCCAAGCTTTATAAGAGCCTGGAAGCCGTTGCAAATGCCCAAAATCAAGCCCTCACGGGTATACAGCAAATCAGAGACAGCGTCGGCTATGCGTGGGTTGCGGAAGGTTGTGGCAATAAACTTGCCCGAGCCGTCCGGCTCGTCGCCGCCTGAAAAGCCCCCGGGAAGCATGATGATCTGGCTGTTGCGTATGGCTCTGTCCATCTCACGGATAGATTCCTCTATACCTGCGGGAGTGAGGTTGTTAATTACAAATACATTTGGCTCTGCACCCGCCTTGGCAAAGGCACGGGCTGTATCTACCTCGCAGTTTGTGCCCGGGAATACGGGAATAAACACCTTAGGCCGTGAGATTTTAACGGCGGGGCGCAGGGTGTTGCGTGTGTGCTGCAAGGGTATGTTATAGACGATAGGCTCACGCCCCGGGTATGAGGGGAATACTGCTTCCAGCTTTTGCTCCCAAATGGATTTAAGCTCCTCAAGGCGCAAAATGCTCTCTCCAAGCAGAATTACCTTGCGTGGGAAGGTGTAGCCCAGAGTGAGGTACTCAACCTCGCCCAGATTAACCTCCTCGTTGGTAAGCTCCAAAATAAGGCCGCCAGAGAGGGGCGCAAACAGGGTTTTGTAATCATATGCTCCCGCATAGTTAAAGCCTATCATGTTGCCAAAGCACATTTTGGCTATTGCGGCGGCTGTTCCGCCTTCCTTTACAACAGAGGCGGAGAGTATGCCGCCTGCGTTGCTAAGCTCATAAACCTTTTTATATATCTCACGCAGCTGCTTCCACTTGGGATGCGCCCGCTTGACCTTTTCGGGAATGGGGATGTATATAACCTTTGAGCCGGCCTTTTGGAAGGCGGCAGTCAGGGTTTTGGAGGCTTTGGTCATGGCCAGCGCAAAGCTGACCAGAGTGGGGGGCACGTCCAACTCATTGAAAGAGCCGGACATGGAATCCTTGCCCCCTATAGAGGGCACGTCCAGCTTTAGCTGAGCTGTCAATGCGCCCAGCAGAGCTGCTGTGGGCTTGCCCCAACGCTTTTTCTTTGTGCCCAGACGCTCA
>JAISYX010000114.1 GCA_031269595.1 Oscillospiraceae bacterium | reverse complement strand
AAATAAATTACCGACTCTTCCATTTTCAATTTTAATATAGTTATATTCGCCGGAGTAAATGTCAACTGTAAATATATTTCCATCCCAATCAGATGAAATCAATTTTCTGTCATTCTCTATAAAATATAGATTCCCGCCCTCTCTTTTGCTTGTCTTATGCCTTATTAATAATTCACCGTTATCCAATTTGTGGACTACGGTGTTTCCAGATGTGTTCTTTATTGCAATTAAATTATCATCTGAAGAAAAAGCTATATGCGCAGGGTGTTTTAGCGTTTTAAATTTATGCAGTAATTTAAATTTATCATTTTCAAGTTCATAAAGATATACTATATTTTCAGCGCAACCCGCTAAAAATTTTTTACTGTTGAATGATTTAATAAAAATAATATCATTATTAAACATATTGCTTGCCGCCTTGTTTAGGTATTTTGAGGTAGATTATTAAAGGGCTGTAACAAAATCTCACTTTTGCTACAGCCCCGTTTACTTCTTGTCTCTTATGTGGCCAGTGCTCTTTGAAGCTTTAGCTTTTCAGCAAAGGATACAAATTCTGAGGTGATAATCCTCTGGCCTGCGGTGTTGGGGTGGATTCCGTCGGCGCACATGAGCTTAGCTGCGCCTCCGTTGGCCAAAAAGGCACTTCTAATATCCACCAAGTAAGTGCCCATTTCACGGGCAAGCTCCTCTACGGCCTTTGAGTAGCTCTCTTGATGGCGAAAGATTGTGTCTACAGTGCCGCCCAGCCAGTTAAGAACCCTCTCTTTGTTAAGATTGCCGCAAAACCAATCGAAGAACCGCTGAGATTCCAGAGGCGGCAGGGTGGTTAACACGGGGACTACGCCGTGTTCCTTGATTGTCTCTATAATCTGGCGGTATATCTGCTTAAACTTTTCAAGCGGGACATTGGGCTGGTGCTCCCTGTCGGGATTCTCAGAAATCTCTGTCCAGGCAAAGTCGCAGTCGTTCCCGCCGTAATCCATTACTATCATGTCGCTGGGGTCGCTTTTGCAAAGGCGGCTTTGTATCATGGCAAAGCCCTTTGCGGCGGTGCAGCCGAACTTTGAAAAGTTGCGTATAATAAGGGAATATCTTGCGCTTATACCGTCTACATCAATGTGATTATCTACGTGATAGCGCATGTTTTCTACATTTAATTGTATACCCTTAAGGATAGAATCGCCAAATACAGCGATGTTTTTTATAGCTTTCATAATCACCCTGTGACAGAGGATACGCACGAAGGCGTTTGTGCGTGTTCCTGCAGCCTTTCTTAACTTTTCCTTGTAGCCTGAGCCTCTTTATTATATTATATACCTTTTGTCGGGAAGTTACAAGGGTGTTTGTAAGAACCTTTTTAGAACTTTTAAAGAACTTTTAGCAAAAGCACAATCCGGCTTAAAATATAACCGTTCTGGGTGCGCCGCTAAAGCTGTAAAATGTAGCTGTTGCATCCTTGAGATACAGCACCTGCGTGTTTTCGTCGTCCTCAGAGTAGCCTATGTCACGCAAGCTGGGGTATGTCTCCAGCAAATGAGCCTTGGCCTCACGACGTGGGTCGTCTACTGCGGTGGCGGCTATTCTAATCCAGGTTGCGCCGTCAAAGGCAGAGATTTCTACCTTGGCGTTAGCTGCTATTTGCTTGGATACAGGCTTGGTTCGGGAGGTTTGAAGGTACAGCTTGCCCTCAAAAATTTCGGCTGTGCCAAAGGGCCGAACACGGGGCTGATCTCCCTCAACTGTGGCAAGATAATAGGTTTGGGTCTTTTTAAGGAACTCGCATACTTCTTTCATAATAAACACCATGTGTTAGAGGGCTCGCACACCAACAGTTTGTAGAGAAACTGCCCTTTGCGCCTGCGCTCTACCTTTCATATTATTTTCAACTCATATTAAGCTGACTATTTTAGTATTATTATACCAGCATTTTTCAAAAAATACAATAGCTAAAATGTAAACTACTGCAAAATCAATTGACAATATAGCCAGATTTGGGTATAATAAGGGTCACACTCAAAGAAAAAGGAAATCCGACCAAATTCTCTTGTATATTTTGGTTAAATTAGGTTAAAATTAAATGTACTTAACTAGGGCTTGTTGAATGGCATTGTCAATGTGCCCCTAAAAAAGGAGCAGAAGCATGCTTTTTTCTTCACTGATATTTGTTTTTGTGTTTTTTCCCTTGCAAATGCTGTGCTATGCGCTGGCAAAATCTTTAAGGGTAAAAAACTTTATATTGCTGGGCTTTTCTCTTGTGTTTTACACCTGGGGAGAACCTCTTTTTGTAGTTTTGCTGCTTGCAATGGCCTTGGCCGATTGGCTGCTTACCACCCCCATGAAGGGGGCTTCACAAAAAAAGCGCAAGCTGCTTCTTTTTGCCGCCTGTGCCTTTAATTTGATTATATTAATTGTGTTTAAATATGGAGCTTTTTTGCTGGAGAATCTGCGGGAGCTAACTGGCCATCCCTCTCACATTCCGCCTGCACTGCTGCCTATAGGCATATCCTTTTACACCTTCCAGCTGCTCTCTTATGTTGTAGATGTCTACCGCAAAGAGGTTGATGCTCCCGATAAATTTTCTCATCTGCTGCTTTATGTCAGCCTGTTTCACCAGTGTGTGGCAGGGCCTATAGTGCGCTACAAGGATGTCTCAGACTCTATTCTTGAGCGCAGCGTGAGCACCACAGATATGCACAACGGCATACGCCGCTTTTCCTATGGACTGGGCAAAAAGGTGCTGCTGGCCAATGTTTGCGGCAGTCTGGCCGATACCCTGCTGCCTGTTGGCGAGGTTTCTGCCAATGTTACCACCCTTGGGTGCTGGCTGGGTATGCTCTGCTTTACACTGTATATCTATCTTGACTTCTCATCCTATTCCGATATGGCCATAGGCATGGGGCTTATGACGGGCTTTCATTATAAAGAGAACTTCAATTACCCCTATCAATCCCAGGGTATACGGGACTTCTGGCGCAGGTGGCATATCTCTCTGGGCAGCTTTTTCAGAGATTATGTGTACATCCCCCTTGGAGGCAGCCGCAAGGGCGAGGGGCGCACCCTGCTCAATTTGCTGGTAGTCTGGGGTTTAACAGGTTTTTGGCACGGCGCAAGCTGGAACTTTGTGCTATGGGGCTTGTATTTCTTCATACTAATTTTGCTTGAAAGATTTGTTATACACAATCTGTTTGAGGGCAAGCCTAAGATATTGTATGGCCTATACACCTTTATAATGGTGTATTTTGGATGGGTTCTGTTCCGCTTCCACAGTCTGGCGGAGATGGGGCTGGTGTTCAAGGGCTTGTTTGGATTAGCGGGAGCGGCCTCCAGCTTTGAGGTAAACAATCTGCTGCTAAGCAATATATTTATCATTCTTTTAGCTGTGCTGGCCTCTACAGCCATTATAAAAAAATCCGGTTCAGGGCTTAGCAAGGCCTTTGCAACAGGCTCAATTCAGGCCAAAACAGTTAGCCTAGTGCAGACACTCCTGCCCCCTGCCATAGTGGTGATAGCGGCTCTTGCACTGGTAGGAGAGAGCTATCAGCCATTTATATACTTTCAATTTTAGAGGCGAAGCGGCCGGCATTAAAAACGGTAGGGGCAGACCTATGTGTCTGCC
>JAISYX010000102.1 GCA_031269595.1 Oscillospiraceae bacterium | reverse complement strand
TTTTGATTTTACAAGGTACTAGAGGCAAGAACTTGCCCCGTCGAAGTACCCTCTATAAAAATAAGTTTGAAGCCATTTTTATTTAAATTTGCCGCAGCAAATCACCTTAATTTTCAATTTTTCATTTTCAATTTTCAATTTGTTAAAAAACTTTTCTCAAAAGAAAACTTTTTTAACAAACACGGTATATTAATAAGTGAAAGGAGGCGAAGACTTGGAACAGGAACTGCTTAAGCAATTTTATCTGGGGGATGAAAATGCATTTTCACTCCTCTACAGCAAGCACGCAAAGGGTGCTCTGCTAACAGCTGCAAGCATATTAGGCTCTGCCAACGACGCCGAGGACTGCGTGCAAGAGGCCTTTTGCAGGGCGTATATGTACCGTGCACAGTACAACTCCGCCTATCCCTTTGAGGCATGGTTCTATAAGATTTTGCTAAATATATGCCGCCGAAAAAGGTACAAGCTTGTTAATAAATCTATTAACGAGGCAGATGAGGAAGCTCTGCAATATCTTGCCGCACAGGATACAGGGGCTCGCTATACAGAGCTGTACGAGGCTATACAGAGCCTCTCACACAGGCACAGGGAGTGTATAGTTTTAAAATATCTGTGCGGATTTTCAGAAAAAGATATAGCTCAAATTTTAAAAACAAACCAAAATACCGTTAAATCACGCCTGTTTAAGTCACGGGCAGCCTTGCGAAAAAAACTTGGAGAGGAGGATTTGCAGTGAAGGAAGATCAATTTGAACAAAGCATAAAGGAAGCCCTTATAAAAGCAGGCACTCCGGCCTTAAAGAATGAAAAAAAACTGGAGGAAAAGCTAATATTATTTATACGCAGCAAAAAGGAAAAGGAGGATGTATCCATGAAAAAACACGAGCACAGCTCAATAGGCGCAGGCAAGCTATTAACCTGGAGCTTGGCGGGTGCTATGGCAATTTGCCTAATAGCTTCTATTATCATTTTGCCACATAAGAGCACATTTGTTAAGCCCAATCCGCCTTTGAGCGGCTCAAGCGAATCAGACAAAGCCGTTGGCATTTCTGAGCCTGAGAGAGTAAACCGCCTTCTTTCAAATGACGGCACATATGTTGCTGTAAATGCCAATGTTGTTATACCTCAGGCGGAGTATCCCCTGCACACCTACAAGGCCGATTATTTAGAGTATGATAAAGATCTGATTAGAAAAGCCTTGTTAGGAAACTCAACAACAGTAAGAGAAGATAATTATTTTGAATACACTGTAGGCAAGAGAACCTCGTATCTATCCTTTGGCTCAGACAAGCTTACAGGTTTTTTTGAATACGGCTTGGAGCAAGGTATAGTAGCTTATGAGCCTGTCCCCTCCGCTAAACATGCAGCAGGCTGCATTACAACTCCAGAGCAAGCACTTGAAACGGCAAACGAGATGCACAAAAAATTGGGTTTTGAAAATTTTGTGCTTGAAAAATCTGAGGTTGTAACAATAAAATATCTCGATAACCGCATAGAGGCAACAGGCTGGGGTGCTTACCGTATAACCTATGTCCAAAAGGCAGACGGCCTTTCCTTAGGAGGCGCAGCTAATATTTTGCGCTTTATAATTAATGACAAAGGGATTATTGAGGCATTCTGCTCCGGTTATCAGCTAAACGAGAGGGAAGCTATCAACAGCATTATGAGCCTTGATTCTGCCCTAAATTTGGTGGAAGAGCAGCTGCCATCCTTATGGTTCCCACGCTCTTTAAACATTACAAAAATCAGCTTAGAGTATATACTGTATGAAGATAAGGGAGAGATATTCTCTGCTCCCTGCTGGCGTCTCTTCTCAGGCCGCAGCATATTTGACGAGTTCGGGCTGCAAAAACCAGATGCAGGAATCGGAATAGACGACCTGTGCGTTAACGCCGTAACAGGCCAAATATTCCCCTATAAACCTGTTGCCGACTAATTTAGCTATAGCTGATAATCCCCGCCTAATTCATGCGCTTGCATGGTTTGGGCGGGGATTTTTGTGTGCACGGTTCGTAGGGGCAGACCTATGTGTCTGCCCAAATACGGGTAATTTGTGGTAATCTGGGCAGACACGCAGGTCTGCCCCTACCGTTTTTAGAAGTAGCAAAAGTAGCGAAAGTAGGGAGAGATTAACGCAGTTGATTTGAGAGAATTTTCAACTTTCAATTTTTCATTTTCAATTTGCTTCTAGCTTGTCACCTTTTTGCAGCAGCAGCATAATTTATTAGAGTAACGAAGAGAAAAGCGTTACGATGTCAAATTAAAGGAGGTTAATCAATAATGTCATGCAAATGCTGCAAATGCTGCGAAACTAAAAAAACAAAGTGCTGTTGTGTTACAAAGTTCATTCATGCTCTTCTCTATCTTGCCACTTTTTTGCTAGGTCTTGCTTTAGGCGCACTTTTAGGGTCACTATTATCATCCGCTGCCCTTATAATTGCCGCCATTGCTGCCGGAATCCTCTTGTTCCTTCTGCCTATCCTTATCACTCTGCTTGTGCTTAAGAAGTGCGGAAGCGTAAAGGAGACTCCCTGCCCCACCTGCGGCGAAGCTCCCTCTGAGTGTGGCTGTTCTAACACAACATCCAGCAGTGCAACTAACGGCTATAGCTATGCAAACGCAGATTACTACAGCCAACAGTAATGCCACAAAAAAAAGGATAACCTAAATTAAAGGACATCACCAAATAAACAGGACGTGAAAAAGGGCCGATACACCAGCTTTCGCTTATGTATCAGCCCATTACATGTACGATTTCTTAGTCGTTGTAGATATAAGGTGTATTGTCCTTTAAGGTTTGGATATTTAAATATTGTTCTCCGCCGAATTTATAAATTTCTCTGGGGTTCATTTCTACAACAATATCATAAATTTCTTGTGTATAGCGGTTTCTCATAAGAAGAATAGGTGCGGTCAATTTTGCTGCAAATACACCGCCGGCCAAAGCGTCGGGGAACACTGCGCCTGTTGTTACGGTAAGGGTTTTTGAGGTAAACAGCGGCTTAAATCTGGCGTATATAGCTGTAGAGGTTTCATATCTGTCGCCGCCAGCAACTCTTTCAACCTCTGCAATTCCATAAGAGGACTTGAGCTTTGCTATTAAAGGCTCTCCAACGCTGCTGTCTCCGCCCATAATAGCAACATTTTTAATTAAAGGCTTAGACTTTAGAAAATCTGTGGTGTATGTATTTACATCACTCCTGCCTGCGGCCGGTGTAAACAGTATGGGCAAGCCCAAAAGTGCAGCAGGAGGCGTAGCCGAGAGTGCGTCTGGGAAGTTAGTTCCGTCTGCAAGGAATATTGAAGTAAAGGGCTTTCTTTCATATAACTCCTCAGCAACCTTTGCTGCGGTTTCATATCTGTTAATGCCTGATATTCTTCTTACCTTTATGCCCAAGCTGCGAATCTGCTCTTTAATCTCATCGCTTACAGAGCTTGAACCCCCAAGAATTACAACGTTTTCAACCTGTAATTCTTCAAAAGCATCTGTTACAAATTCCTCTAACAGGTTTGCGGTATTCATTGTCAAAAGCAAGGGGGCATTATTTGCATACACCAAGGGTCCGCCTGAGAGTGCGTCTGCAAAAATATTTCCGCTGGCCAAAAAGGCTGTTGGAGCATATGTATCTATCCAGCCTGCAACAGCGATTTCAGCAGCTGTTTCAACTCTGTTAGAACCAAAATAGTTGTATATATCCGGTGCGTTTTCATGCTCTGTGCCCTTATTTGCAATAGTAATGCTGCCGTTTTCAACCTCAAACACTACCTTGTTAAGGTTAAGGTCTGCATCTATAGTTTGTTTTACCTCAATAGTTATAGGTGTAAGCCCCAGCACTGCGTCTGCTAAAACTATAAAGTTAAGGGTTACAAGAGTGCCGTTTTTTTGTGTGCTGCCAAAGCTGTCATTCCACACCAGCCTATAGGGTAAGTTGATAGGCGGCTGCAAGGGACCTGGTGTAAAGTTCCCCTCATCGAATACCACACCATCCTCCACACTTTTAAGCTGCAGCTTTGTGGTATCATAGCTTAACTCAAGTATGAGGCCTGAAATGTCAGCGTTATTGGAAATATCCAAGGTAACCGCAACATTATCCATGGGTGTTGCTCTTTCTTCACTTACAGTAATTGTGGGCTTCTCTGCCGCCAAGGCAGGAAATACCGTAATTACAGAAAGTAAAAGCATGGCTGCCACAGCCAAAGAAATAATTTTTCTAATCATTTTTCTTCTCCTTCTTTCCCTCTAAAAAATTTTTTATTTTATCACGATAGTAAACGAAGCCTATCCCGATAATTGATATGATAACAAGAAAAACAGCCGCTATAACCGCATTTGAGACTTTATTTTTAGAAGACTTGCTCTCTTTTGCCTTAGCTGCTGTTTTTGCAGCTTCATTAGCTACTGCCTGTCCCTCCTCTGCGGCAAGCTCCTCTTCTGAGTTTGCCTCTGGGTTTGCAGCAGCTTCTACATAAGCTCCATCTTGCGAAGCACCCTGTGCAAGGCCTTGAGAGCCTAATTTCTCGCCCTCTGCCCCATTCTCCGCCGCCTGCTGTGAGCCCTCATTTTGAGCGTTTACTGCGCCCTCTGCCGCCTTCTCCGTACTCTTTTGCACTACAGCTTTTGTTGTCGCAGCTTGAGCGGCTTTGGTTGTTGCCTCAGCCTTCTTCCCCGCTGTAGTTGTGACCTCAACCTTTGAAGAGAGCACATTAATGCTACCGTTTTGAGCCTCAAATGCTACCTTATTAAGGTTGTAATCAAAGGTAGATTTTGCATCTATATTTAGGCTTATTGCTGCCAAACCCTTGGCTGCATCCTCTTTAATTTTAAAATCCAGCACCGCAAGACTGCCTGTTTTAGTGACATTTGCCGGCGCAAGGCTGTCTATCCACATGAGTATGTAGGGGCTATTGTTTAAATCCTTGCTAAAGGTGCTTTTACCCTTGCCGAACAGCTCGCTGTCTGCGGCCTTTACAAGCTCCAAACGGGATTCATCATAGCTTAGTTCTATGCGCACACCAATAATGCCCGGATTTTTCTCCAGCTTGATAATAACCTGTATTGTCTCCTTGGGCTTGCCCTGATACGCACCAAGAGAGAGCTTGCCCTTTTCGGCCGCCTGAGCGGGCAAGGCAAGGCTTAATAACAGCAGAATTAGGCAGATAAGCGTGAAAATCTTTTTCATTGTGTCCTCGAATATTGTTTACATTCGGTTCATCTTATATTATTATATACCTAATTGAAAATATTACAAGCAATTTTTGATAATTTTTAGCATGTTTCTTCATATTTCTGCAACTATTACTAATTTAAGGTGTTCTAAGGACAAAAAAATCGGGAATTTTGACAATTCCCGATAAATAGCTTTAAAATAACGCCTTAGCCCACTCTATTAATTTATCAACGCCCACCACAAAAACCATAAGCAATAAGATGCCCACCAAAAATACAACAGCCGTTTGCACAAAGCGTGAGAGCAAGCTCTGCTCCTTTGGCGGCTCTTCCTGTGTGATTTCGTCAATTTTTTTTACTTCATCCTCAGCCATAAATATCACCAATCCTGTTTAAAAAATTCCCCTGTTATAATGCGCTGTACATACATGTGCTGTCCCATAACGTGGACATCACTCAATTGTTAAAACATTTGTTCTTGATTTTTCTGACGTAATGTGTTATAATAGATTCAACGAAAGGAGCTTGAGCACAATGATGAATACTGAAAAATATCCAAATCTTAGCAAGCTGGCCGATTACATCCTATCTGACAAGAACCCCCGTGAGCTGCTTAATTTACTTACCAAATGCACTGCGGAGGAAGTCGGAAACCACCTTAAGGGCGAGCAATTGCTCTCCGGTAATGTCCTCCCCCTCGCCGATAAAGCCTATGGAGCAGAGCCATGAATACAGCTCTGTAACCACAGTCTCTCTGTCTAGGCTGTCAGCTGAGGTCTTGCCTTCTTTAAGTCCGGACTTCGACTGTGAAGCGTCTTCAATTGTGATTTCATCGTCTATTAAATATTGAACCGGCTCACCAAAAACCTTTGCGATTTTTGCCGCAGTTTTACCTGTTGGATTCTTTGTCTCACCTGAGAGGATTTTATTTATTGTACCTATAGGCACTCCCGATTTTAACGAGAGCTCCTCGGAAGTAATTGAATCTCTGTTTTTAAGGTAGTGAATTTTATCTGCAATTTTCATATATTTTAATAGGCAAAAGCCTATGACCTCCATATTAATTTACTTTTCATTTATCAGCGGAGCACGGCCGTTTATAACTCTAATGGCATTTTCATAAAAGAGGTTTTTAGCCGTCTGGCTGCTGTAATGCTGAGAGACATAAGTGTAGGCCTCCTTAAGTGAGGGCGGCCTGTGCACAGGGTCGTGGGTATCGCTAGCTACAAAGTGCACCTGCTTTTTGTTAAGCATCTTTATTGCAAAATGCTTGGCTGTCCTGCCGTTTTTTCCGCTTAGGGAATCCCCGTTAATTTGTATGAGCACGCCTAAATCCGTTAGTGCAGCTATGGTCTCGGGGTGAGCCGCAAGGTAATCGTAACGCTCGGGGTGGGCAAGTATAATGCGCAGTCTGGTGGCTTCTGCTATGTCGTTTATAACCTCGTGCAAATTGGGGATATGCACGCCAAAGGGCAGCTCCAGCAGCAAAAATCCCGCATTGTTAATGGTGTTAACATTGCCCGCAAGCAGTTGATTTGTAACATCCGGCGTAAGCATAACCTCATGCCCCGCATAAAGCTTAATATTTAGCCCCCTTGCATGAAGCTCCTCCGAAAGGCTTGCAACGCCTGTTTCTATGGCCTCCTTTGCAACCCAATAGCCCTGACCTCCAAAATGGCTGGTGGCAACAATGTGCCTTGTGCCGTTCCAATATGCGGCCTCCAGCATATCCATTGCTGTCTTCATGTCTGAGGGGCCGTCATCCAGCCAAGGCAGTATGTGAGTGTGTATATCGGCAATAATCATATACCCTTCACCCTCTTGCTAACAGTTAATAATTGGCATAATATTTACCCTTATATTTGTAATATGATGAGTCTTGGTCTTTTATATCATTTATTATGCAGCCCATCATATTGGCGTTTACCTTTGTAAGATTTGAAATTGTGTGCTGAACACAGCGATAATCCACATTATTGGCCGAAACTATCAGTATAGTGGTATCCACATAGGCAGAGATTATTGCTGCGTCGGCAATAGCCATTGCAGGCGGGGAGTCGATAAACACTATATCAAACTTAGAGCCAAGGAACTTAATCAGATTCTCCGAGCTGACAGAACGCAGCAGCTCCGCGGGATTCTTTGGACGTATACCGCAGGGCAAAAGGTAGAGATTTTCCTCCATTGTGGCCTGTATTGCCTCACTGGCCTTGCATTGCTTAACTATTAGTGAGGTAACTCCAATATTGTTGGGAACCCCAAAAATCTTATGCTGGACAGGCCTGCGCATATCCAAATCCACAATCAAGGTGCGATAGCCGGAATGTGCAAAGGCACGTGCAAGGTTGGATATAGTGGTGCTCTTGCCCTCATTGGGCACGGAGCTGGTAAGCAAAACCGTGCGCACTGTGGATTTGCTGGAAAACTCTATGTTGGTTCTTATCATTCTAAAGGCTTCCATAACATCGGAATCAGGGCTGAGAAGGGCAAAATCCCTTTCAAACTTTTCCTTGAATTCACGTTTTTTCATTTGCAAACATCCTTTAATATCTATCGTTATAGGAATCGTAAAGCTGCCTCTGGCGGGACATCCAGCGTTTTGCCAATCTGCGCTCCTTGTTTATGTCAAAATGCGGTATAGTGCCCACAATTTGCACCTTGGGGAACATAGAGCTAAAGGATTCCTCACTGCGGATTGTTCTGTCAAGCATATTCATAAGAAATACAATGGCAGCAAAAATGGCAAAGCCTATGCCCGCACCAATCATGGTCTTCTTCTTGGGGCTCTCTAATATCATGGCAGGAGCTCTCGATTGGTTAATAATCTTCATGTTGTCAATTCTGACTATCTCCATTGAAACCTTGTTAAAGGCCTCGCAGTATTTAGGTATAGCCGCCTGAGCCAAATTTGGGTCTGATGCTGTGATGTACACATCTGCATATTTAAGGTTACTCTCTTTTTGAACCACAAAAACATTACCGGCCGAAATTCTGCCGTATCCCGCCTTTTCCAGCTCCTCGTTTGTTGCGTCTATAACCTTATCTATACGTGAAATTTCTATGCAGTCAGACATTAGGCTTGTCCTTTGGCCTGCAACTATATTCGGCAAGGTAGTTGCCTTTTGTGTTGAAAACGGGTTGGTATCAGATGAGACAACAGGGTCAAGGTAATCGGCAAATATTGTTGCCGTTGCACGGTAACTGGGCCTTCTGTTCTTCATTGTGTAATAATAACCGCAGGCTCCGCCTATTGCAACAAGCAATATTGCAATAAACCAAACCTTTTTTATTATGTTCCAAATACGCAGTATTGATATAGGGTTGCTCTTTGCGGTCACAACACCATCCCCTTTTTTAATTAAAAATCCTACTTATATCAATTAAAGATAAGTTCTCATAATTATAATACCTAATTTAAAAGCCAATGTCAACAGTTCATTTTTATCCAAATTGCTAATAATTTTTGACATTAGCATAAATTAGGGGGTTTTTGCTTGCATTGAGTTGTAAAAAAAGTATAATAAAATTATAGATTTTTTAAACTTGACAAAAATTTACAATTATAGGAGGTCTAAAATGTATGAACAAAATGTATCATCTGGGCTTTGACAGCAGTCATGGTGCAGAATATGCCATTCTGCCCGGCGACCCTGCCAGAGTGCCCAAAATTGCCGCATTGCTTGATAATGCCGAATTCTACTCCCAAAACAGGGAGTACACCGCCTGGCTGGGAGAGCTGGAGGGCAAGCGCATTATGGTTATCTCCACAGGAATGGGCGGACCCTCCACTGCCATTTGCGTTGAGGAGCTGTTCCAAACAGGAGTAAGCACCTTTGTGCGTGTGGGCACCTGCGGCGGAATGGCCTTGCCCGTTTTGGGCGGCGATTTGGTAATTGCCACTGGAGCTATACGCATGGAGGGCACAAGCAAGGAATATGTGCCTATTGAGTTCCCTGCTGTGGCAAATTTAGAGGTGACAAACGCCTTAGTTCAGGCCGCAAAGAGCCTAGAGCTGCCCTATCACGCAGGGGTAGTACAGTGCAAGGACTCCTTTTATGGACAGCACAGCCCCCAGCGTATGCCCGCAGGCTATGAGCTGGAGCAAAAGTGGCAGGCTTGGAAAAAAGCGGGCTGTCTGGCCTCTGAGATGGAGAGTGCAGCACTGTTTATAGTAGCTCAGGTTTTAGGAGCAAGAGCAGGCTGCGTGCTCTCGGCTGTGTGGAATCAAGAGCGGGAGCTTGCAGGCCTAAGCAACCCGCACTGCGTGGATTCCTTGGCCGCAGCCAAAGCCGCCGTGGAGGCGGTACGGAAGCTGGCTAAATGTTAGTTAATTATCCGAAAACAGCCTTGTATATCAATTCATCCGATAGTGAGCTTGTGCCGCCATAGATAAATATTTTTTGTATGTCTACTCCCCTAATTGCAAACCTAATACTTGAGGAATACAACAATCGTGTACCAACCAGAAATAATGGTGCACCTATCTTTGCTGAAAAAGCACCCCCTGCCAATGCATCAGGGAAGTTTGTGCCCGTTGTAACCGTTATTGCATCACTTGTGAAGATTCCCTTATAAGCACGATAAATTGATACAGCGGTTTCGTACCTATCATCACCAGACAACCGCTCAACTGTTTCCACGCCATATTCAGCTTTAAGGCTATTCTCAACTTCTGTGGCAACCGAGCCTGTTCCGCCCAAAATTACAACCTTTTCAGCTTCAATTTCATCAATGTATTGGGCTGTTTCTGTACGCAAAAATATATCCCTTGCTCGGGTGAAAAGTATAGGCTGACCCTCAAGGGCGGCAACTGGCGAACCCGCCAGAGCATCAGGGAAGTTTGTTCCGTCTGCTAAAAAGACTGTTTTAAATTCACCACCTTCTTCATCCAGCTTTTGGGCTATTTCAACTGCTGTTTCGTAGCGAGTTGCGCCTGACACACGTTCTACATCCAGACCTTCACCTTCTAGGAATGTCTTGAACTCCTCTTTAACAGAGCTTACACCGCCAATAATAACAACCTTTGCAGCCTTTAAATTTTTGATTGTATCAAGGACAGCAACCTCCAGCGTATCATTGTTTGCGGTTAGCAGCAGGGGCGCATTAAGCGCATAGGCCAGCGGTCCACCCGCCAGAGAATCAGGGAAGCTTTTGCTGCTTGCCAGCACTACAGTTTCTGCGCCCTCAGACCAGCCCTGTGTAGCTATAGCGTTGGCAGTATCTATGCGGGTGGCACCAGAGAAACGTTCAAACGGAATAGGCATTACCGTAAAGCTCACAGTAAAGCTTGCTTCAATACCCTCATTGCCGGATACTGTGACATCAGCCTTATATACTCCCTTTGCAAGTCCTGTTTTTGGGGTAATAGTAAAGCTTTCACTTCCGTTTACTCCGATGCTGGGCAGGCTTGTCTTACTTAAAGCAAAATTTTTGAGAGGGAGTCCAACGTCTGCTATTGTAACTTTCAACGCTCCTGTAGAATGAGTTCCGCTGTTTTTCACTGTAACTGTGAGCGGAGTAGTCTCGGTATACCCTTGAACAGCAGAGGACAAGGCTACTGTTCCTGATTTATCAAGATCTATTTTATAACTATATAGTAAATTCAAGTTTTTTTCCACTTGCACCGGTTTTTTAGAACTCGAAAAAAATCCAGAGCCAAGCTGGCCATAAGTATTATTTCCCCAAGCCCAAACTGTGCCATCAGCTTTCATTGCCACTGTATGGCTAAGTTCATATGTTCCTCCCTTAATGGCCTTAACATCTGAAATTCCAGAAACCTGCACAGGAGTTTTGCGACTTACCGTTGTGCCATCGCCAAGCTGCCCGAAATCATTATTTCCCCAAGCCCAAGCTGTACCATCCGATTTAAGCGCAAACGCACAGCCATATCCTACCGAAATAGCTGTAACACCAGAAAGTCCGGAAACCTTTGTAGTATCTCTTGTCAACTAAAACTTGACATTTCAATATGTGAATTTCGCCTTAAATAAG
>JAISYX010000100.1 GCA_031269595.1 Oscillospiraceae bacterium | reverse complement strand
CATCAATCGACTATCTCAACGAAGAAGTTGCCTTTTGGTATTCCGCCAGAAACACTTCTCAAAAAGGGGTTGATTGGCATTTCACAACAAGCGATGCACGTAATAAATTAAAACATTTGCATCCCGTTGTCAAGTTTTAGCTGACAAGTACTAGTAGGGGCGAATTGCATTCGCCCGCAGGCTATAAATTAAGCTTTACTCACACGGGCGAATGCAATTCGCCATTAATTATGCATTGTGAATTATACATTAAAAAAAGAAGGTTTCTTATGATTTATATATTTCTAGCCGATGGCTTTGAGGAGATAGAGGCCATTACTCCTATAGATATTTTGCGGCGAGCCGGAGCGGAGCTTTGCTCTGTGGGCATTACAGGCAAAAGGGTTACAGGTGCACATGCAATATCCATTGAGTGCGATATAACGCCTGAAGAGGCCGATTTGCGCAACGCCGAGATGATTATTTTGCCCGGCGGTATGCCCGGGACACAGGCTCTGGCTAAGTCTACCTTTGTCACTGCTATGCTTAAGGCCTCTGTTAAGCAGGGGACACATCTGGCGGCAATTTGCGCCGCCCCTATGATTTTAGGTCAGCTTGGGCTGCTAAAGGGCAAAAGTGCCGTTTGCTTCCCAGGCTATGAGGATAAGCTCACAGGCGCAATCTATCTGGATTTGCCCGTTATAACCGACGGCAAGATTACCACCTCAAAAAGCGCAGGAACAGCCCTGCCCTTTGCGCTGGAGCTTGTGCGCCTGCTAAAGGGTCAAACCGTAGCAAATGTAATAGCAGCAAGCCTACAGCTGCCGGTTGAAGAGGATTAGAGCCACCTAGAGGCTAAAGCCTTTTATTTTTAATGCATAATGTATAATTCATAATGCATAATTGTGGTGATTTGCTGCACAAATTTAATTAAAAAGGATTCTAAACTTACCCCACAGCGGTGCGCTAAGAAACCTTGCAACCATAAAAAGGTAACCCCCATAAAGAAACCAAAAGGACGCCGCTCTTATTTATATGGGAAATGGGTATAAATTAAATGAAGGAGGGTAGAAAAAGTGTGTGTTAAAACTGGCATAATTAGAATTGTAATTGTCGCTTTTGTTCTTATAGGGCTAAGCTCCTGTGCTCGCACTTCAAATTTGAACATAAATTATAGTAAAAGAATTTTTTCCATCAGCATATCGGACAATTGGATTCCGTCAGAAGGAGGAGGTTGGGACTCCACCTCTATTGAAGTTACCGGAGAAGATAACATAAAGGATTGTCTAAACTTAATTAATAGTATAAAAATTTATTCTACTAAAGCTACCGAAGCTATCGAACGCTCTCCCGCAGTAAGCATTTTAATGTGGGACAAAAAAGATAATACAATTAAAACTATAACAATTTATGATGGAGATAAACTCGAATATGGTTGGTGTTGGTATGAAATAGATAAATCCGAGCTTAATAAAATTCATGCATTCTGTAAAAAATATGGAGAAAATCAACAATAAAATCTATTCACCCACCCTAATGGCGGAATGCCTTTAATCAACCTTAATTTTCAATTTTCAATTTTCAACTTTCAATTCAAAAAAGGCTGGTGATTTTAATGTCTGAGCAGTCAAAGTCTGAACAGCAGCAACAGCCGCTGCAAAGCAAGCTTCCTTCAAAAACAGAGCTGCGCAAAAAGTTTAAGGCCTATCGCAAGGCCATGCCAGCGGAACAGCGCACAGAATGGGATAGGGAGATTATCCTGCGCCTGCTCTCCTCCCCTGAATATTACCGCACAAACACGGTTTTAACCTATGTTTCCGCCGCTGACGAGATAGGTACAAGGGAATTTATTCGGGCGGCTCTGGCCAACGGCAAGCGTGTGGCCTGTCCTAAATGCCTTAGCTCCTCCGGATTTATGAATTTTTATTATATCAACAGTCTTTTAGATTTAAAACCAGGTCTGTTTGGAGTAGATGAACCCGACACAACTGTGTGCAAACCCTTGGTAGAGGCCGACTACAGCGGTTCAATCTGCATAGTCCCCGGGCTTGCCTTTGACATAACAGGGCACCGTTTGGGGCATGGAAAAGGATATTATGATAAATTTTTAATAAATTATACTGGAATTTCTCTGGGATTGTGTTATAATTCCTGTGTAAAGCTAAAATTCCCAAGGGATGAATGGGATGTCCCTGTGGACATAATTATCACAGAAAAGTATGAGCGCAAAAATAGTTAGAGGCTCTTAAAAAGAGCCCCTAACAGCGGGTAATCGAAGCTTACCTTTTTGGAGAGTGTTAACTGCCGTAAGCCTTTAACACGGCCTTTGTATAGGTACTCGATTAGAAGTGGCGTTTATCACCACAGCCCAGTGCAACGATTAATATGAGCAGTATCCATACAAAATTCTCTTCATTAAAAAGGGACTTTAGGCACATTTATAAATCACCTCACAGCTTTATTTTGTCTATACTATGTTAGATGAGGGTGAGTTGTGACAACATTCAGGAGGTTAATGCCGTGGCAGATAACAATAGAAGAAGATACGGAAGTGACGGGGAGTATATCCCAACAGGCAGCAGAGGCAGCCGTTCCCCCTCCAATTCAGACGAATACAGCCCCCGCCGTGGACGCAGTGAGGGGGCTTATACTCCCACGCCTGCCCCCAATAATATGGAGGGCTACAGCAACAACCAAAGCGGTGAGTATTCCTATAGAAAAACTCCCCAGCCGCCACAAAGGCCGGTAAATGAAGCTCCGGTAAGGCCGTCGCAGAGCCAGAGCCGTTCGGGCAATCCAAGCCCCAGCTACAGTTCGGCGCAGCCCCGCAGAAGCGGCTCTGTGCCGCCTCCTGCTGCCTCTTATCAACCGCAGCAGCGTACCCCTGCACCTGCAGCTTCAGCGGCACGCAGCACCTCCTCCGGCCCTAAGGTGGAGCGCAGGAACGTAATCAACAGCAAGGGCGAAAAATACGAGGTGCACGATAACATCTCAGGAGAAAACAAAAATAAACGTCCTGTGCTGGGTTCCAGCAGAGGCTGTCTCACTGTGGGCATATATGTAAGCATAGTGCTGGCGGTTTCGGTTTTAGTTTCTTTTTATATCATAATAGGCCTTAACGACATGTTTGCCTTGGATAAGCCGGATGTTAAGGTTTCAATTGAAGTTCCCAAGGATGCGGACGAAAAGCAGGTTGCCCAGTTGCTCAAGGAGCATGGCGTTATAAAATATCCGTTTTATTTTGAGATTGTGGCAAAGATTAAAATGTCCAAAAAAGAGGATGAGCACTTTAAGCACGGCACCTTTGAGCTTAGCACAAAGACAGACTATATGCAGATAATAACAAGGCTTACAAGGCCAGCCAGTGCAGATAAGAGCATAGTCAAGGTTACCTTCCCCGAGGGCATGAACGTTGAGCAATACGGCGATTTGTTAGAGGAATACAGCGTTTGCAAGAAGGAGGCCTTTTTGCAGAGCGTTAACGAGATTGACCTTAACTACTCCTTCCTTAAGGATATAAAGGTTGGCGAGGGCAGCGACAGAATCTATCGCCTAGAGGGCTACCTCTTCCCAGATACCTATGAATTTTATTTGCAAGAGGGTTCTAAATCTGCCATTACCAAAATGCTTACTAACTTTGAGAAAAAGTATAAGGATGAGATAGAGCCTATTCTTGGCAACAAAACCCTAGAGCAGGTTATACAGATAGCCTCTGTTATAGAGCGTGAGACACCTGACAAAGCAGAAATGCCGAAGGTCTCGGCTGTTTTTTGGAACCGTCTTAACAACCCCAGCCACGACGGCATAGGCGGCAAGCTGCAATCTGACGCTACTATGTGGTATCCATACCCCACAAAGGAAGCCGTGCCAAAGGATAAGCTTGCCAGCTTTAGCAGCAAGTTTGACACCACAAAAATAAAGGGCTTTATGCCAGGCGCAATCTGCAACCCGGGCTTAAAGGCAATACAGGCTGCCGCCCAGCCGGAAACCAGCGATTATTACTACTTCTTTACAGATAAAAATAACAAGCACTACTATTCAAAAACACTCAAGGAGCACAACAGTCAGTATAATGCGGCTAAATCACAGGGCTTGATTGAGAGCTAGAATAATGCGTAATTCGTAATTCGTAATGCTTAATTAATGGTGAATTTGCTGCGAAAATTTTAATTAAAAATGTAGGGGCAGACCTATGTGTCTGCCCAAAGATGGGCAAGTTACAAAGCAATAGGGGCAGACACACAGGTCTGCCCCTATTGCTTTGTAATGACTAAAATTTTACGCTTTGTAGGATGATGTGGACATCCTACCCTTTAATTGAAAAGTTGCGAATTCAATTCATCATTAATTACGCATTACGAATTGTTGTCACATTTGGCTCTTAAACTGTGATACGTTAAATTTCTTGGCATATTTTTACATCATACTTTATGCTGCTGCAAGCCAGTTATCAACACAATTTTGAATACGACTTATCCATTCGTTTTCATCAGCAGAGTTTTCAACTTCGCTTATTGCGGCGGATAAGAAATTCTTGACATCAATCGGCTTTGGATGATTT
>JAISYX010000044.1 GCA_031269595.1 Oscillospiraceae bacterium | reverse complement strand
GCTTTTTGGTAAAGCCCGCCGAAACCCAAGCCTGTGCGGCCTGTATTGTGGCGTTAAAGCTGGCGTGGTTTGTCTCGTTATAATCGTAGTTCATCAGGTTGACAAAATCCAGCAGGCCTGCAAGCTGGCTGCATTGCAGGGCGTTGGCACGCTGAGCACTGGCCCCGCCCGCCATGGTAAGCAGCTTGCCGTTGCCTATGCTTGTACGTATAGCCTGACAGAGCTGCGTATAATCTGTGTTGCAGGTGGAGCATGACTGTGTGTTAAAGCCAAAGCCCTCACGATAAACCGAAACTCCCGGATATTCCCAGTCTAAATCTATGCCGTCAAGGCCATAGGTAGTTACAAGACGCTGGCACTCCGCAGCAAAGGTAGCTCTGGATTGCGCAGTTTTTGCAGCGGGACAGAACCAGTCTGCACCCCAGCCGCCAATTGAGAGCAAAATTTTTGTGTCAGCTCCCTGACGGGCAATCTCGTTTTTAAGCATGGTTATCTTGTTGGGACTGTCTATTGTGGGTATAAGGTTGGCGGCACTTGGCAAAGACGCACTGTTGCCCCCCACCAAAGAAAAGGCAAAGTTAACATGGGTGAGCTTGGTAAAATCGATTTTGGCAAGCCCGCTTTGATTGTTAAAGGTCCAGTCTGCTACATAGCCAAGACATATGTAGGGCTCGTTGGCCGCTTGAACAGCGGGAGCCAGGCTAAGGGAGCAAAACAGCAGCAAAGCTGCCAAGAGCAGTGCAAGTGGTTTTTTGGTTTTTCTAATCATTTTTAATTTCCTTTCGTGCAAAAGCTATATGAAAACTAGTCTCTCTAAAAACCGGTAGGGGCAGACCTAAGTGTCTGCCCAGATTGCCATAAAATTCCCCATCCTTGGGCAGACACTTAGGTCTGCCCCTACATGGCTAACAAGGTTAATAACGATATTAAAATGTTACCACATAAACACAAAAACAACAATTGGCAAAAGCGACAATATATTCAAGTGTATTTTGTTCATTATGCAAGCCAAAAAAGACGCCCACGGTTTTTTAACCGCAGGCGTCTATAAATCTTAAGCTAGAATATGCTACCCATGCCGCTGCTCATATCCAAATACCATCTGCCCTTATCCTTAAACAAACGCAGGGTGGTGGTATCTGTCATTTTATCTCCGTCTATTCTGTAAGAGACCTCAACCGTTAATTTAGCTATGTTATCGCTGCTTATATCGGTGTCTATAACCTTCATTTTAAAGTTTTTATAGCCGTCAAAGCTGTCCTTCATCTGCTCATTGATCTTGCTCTTGAAGGACTTATCACCCTTGCTCTTATACAGGTTATACTGCCTTTCGGCAACCTTAACATCTGTAGAGTCAAAGCACTTTAAAAGCTTTGAGCTGCTCTTGGCTTTAATGGCGGATTCCAGCTTGCGGGTAACAGCTCTGGGCGTGCTGCCGCCGGGCAGACTTGCATTAATGCTTAGCACAATAGCCGCAATAAGCACAACAACAATGCCCGCTGCAATGCCTATAACCGCTGGCTTTTTGATAAGCTCCTTAACAGAGGAGGCACCAAAAATTGAAAACAGCTTTTCTAAAAGATTAACCTTTGGCTTTGCTGCCACGGCTGCCGCCACAGGAGTGGCGTATACGCCAGCAGGAGCTTGGTTTGCCTGAGGCTGAGCATATTCACCCTGAACAGGCAGTGCTGCCGGAGGCGCAAATTGAGCCGCCTGAGGCGGTGCTGCTTGAGGAACAGGCGGGGCAACAGGAGGCACAGCACTAACCTGCGGTGCAGGTGTTGGTTGTACAGGCACAGCCGCCGGAGGCGCAAAAGCCTGATTTTCGGTGATATTCTGCGGGACAGGCTGAACAGGTGCCTGTGGAGCAGCAGGTTGAACAGGCAAGGAGTTAAGAGGCGCTCCGCAGCCGGAGCAGAAGGAATAACCCTCCGGATTTTCTTTGCCGCATTTAGAACATAACAATGTAATTACACCCTTTCAAGTTTATTGTTACCTATTTTAACATTTTTTGGGGAAATAGTCAATATTTTATTCATTTTTCCTTTATATAAATATATTTAGCTCCTGTGCGTATTATGCATTGCAGTCACATATTTACAGACTTTGTCATAACCTATATTATCCGAAAGGAAATAATTATTTATATAGGAGGAGCAATATATGGCCGACACAGGCTTATTAAAAATAGGGCTTTTTGCAAAAGAGAAGGGTATACCGGTTAAGGGAGCAAGCGTTAAAATATCCGAATCCGGAAGCGGTAATGTTATAGATGAGTTGATTACTGACGAGTCAGGCGAGGCCGGCACAGTATTTTTAAACGCACCGCCCCTTGAATATTCAATGTCCCCTGGGCAGCCCACACCCTACAGCGAATATGATGTAGCTGTAACCGCCGAGGGCTACGAGCCTACAACTGTAAGAGGGGTTCAAATTTTGTCCGATACGGAGGCAATTCAGGACATATCCATGCTTCCGCTTAGCGGAAATGAAACAGACGAAATAATTATAGAGGATAACGTGCTTGCAGGTGACTATCCGCCTAAAATCCCTGAGAGTGAGGTTAAACCTCTAGCAGGCGCAGAGGGCTTTGTTGTACTGCCTGAGCCTGTTATTCCCGAGTACATTGTGGTTCACACAGGCACTCCAAGCAACACCGCAGCAAAGGATTATTGGGTTCCTTTCAAGGATTATGTAAAAAACGTTGCCAGCTGCGAGATTTACTCCACATGGCCTAACTCAACCATAAGAGCAAACGTGCTTGCTATAATATCCTTTGTATTAAACAGAGTTTACACAGAGTGGTACAGGAGCAAGGGCTATAACTTTACCATAACCAACTCCACCTCATTTGACCTTGCCTATAACCACGGGCGCAATATCTTTCAAGAAATCTCTATTGTGGTTGACGAGATTTTTACTAACTATATCACCAAGCCCAACATACGCCAGCCCCTGCTTACGCAGTTCTGTGACGGCAGGATGGTTACCTGCCCGGGCTGGATGACACAGTGGGGTTCTAAGGCCTTAGGCGACCAAGGCTATTCGGCAACAGATATACTCAAGAATTTTTACGGCTATGATATATACCTTACCTCTGCAAAGATTGTTGAGGGCACGCCCTCTTCATACCCTGGCACACCCTTGCAGGTGGGCTCCAGCGGAGCTAACGTGCGCACCATTCAAGAGCAGCTTAACGCCATAGCAAACAACTATCCCGCCATAGGCAAAATGAAGGTAGATGGAATTTTTGGGCAGAACACCAAAGCCGCCGTGCAAAAGTTCCAGAATATATTTAATCTTGGCCAAAGCGGCATGGTGGATTTTGCCACCTGGTATAAGATTTCGAATATATTTGTAGCGGTTAGCAAAATTGCCGAGCTGCGGTAGAAGAGCCTCTGCTTCATTGCTGTTTAAGTCTACTGCACTTGATTTAGCAACAGCGCGTCGCCGCTTGTGCTCGTGCCGCACGGGCACGCACGCTGTTTAGTCGGTTGCAGCCAAAGGCTGCATTTTTGCAAGCAAAAAACCCGAACTTTCTGGTTCCGCCCGGAAAGTAAGCAGCAGTGGTTGCCGACCAAATTAAAATTGGGGGCAACTGTGCATGGGTGTCATTAGCCAAATCAGAGATTTGGATGACACCGCAAAGATGCGGGCAGGGGGACGCAGAGTCGTCGACTCCCACACTCCACTGCGTCCCCCTGCACCCCCTGCCCATCCCTCAAATGCCTCGCATTTGAGAAGCTAAGCGGAAATTTGTCTTTTTTACCTTTTTCGTCTGTTGTGTTGTTCTAAGCCTGTTATGTAATATTTGGAAGTATAAGGGCGGCTAAAGCTGCCCTTGTTTTATTTTACTCTGGCTAGCAGCAGCAGCGAGAGATAAAAGGCCATAAACAGGAAGAAAACATTGCCTGAGCTATTAAACGCAAAGTAAAAGCCCATGAAGAATATAGGCATTATAGTAAACAGCGATACCCAGCAGAGCAGAGCCTCTGCCCTGTGCAGCTCTCTCTTTTTACACAGCAGCTCCAGCAGTATATTCCCGCCGTCCAGCGTGATTATAGGCAGCATATTAAACCCGAACAGCAGCAGATTCTCCACTCTAAAATAGTAAAGAGCAGTGCTTGCCTCTCCTCTTAAAAAGGAAAAGCACAAAATGTACACAAGAAGGTTAGTCAGCGGACCGGCGAGGGAGATAAGCATCCTTTGCCATGGTGTATATGATAGCATTAAATCTGTCTCTATATTTAAGCCAAAGGGCTTAAGCTTTATCCGCCTTGGCAGGCGGCGTGTAAACCAGAGTATAGCTATCATGTGCCCCATCTCATGCAGCAAAGCCGCAAATAGACACACCACAAGCTCTTCTGCAATTCGCAGCACAAAGGCCAGAGCTATAAGTGCAAAGCAGTAATAGCTTATTGTTATTTTGCAGTTTTTTATTCGAAATCCCATTTATTTCACCAAAATTTAATTATATAGTCCCCCCAGCAGCCATTCGGGGTCATAGCGTTCGCCGTTTAGCTTAAATTCAAAATGCAGGTGTGCACCTGTTGCGCCGCCTGTGCTGCCCACCTTTGCTATGGCCTCCCCTGCTTTAACGCTCTGCCCCTCCTTGCACAACAGCTTGGAGGCATGGGCATAGAGGGTCTCTGCCCCTCCCTCATGCGCAATTACAACATAGTTGCCATAGCCATTCTTATCAAATGCGGTGAGCTTGACCTTGCCATCAAGTGCGCAGTGTATGTCCTCACCCGTTTTGGCGGCTATGTCATAGCCTGAATGGAACTTGTACTTCCCCGATACAGGGTTCAAGCGCATTCCATAAAGCGAGGATACCTTGCCTTTCTCAACGGGAGGATACAGCTCAAGCTCAAATTCCGGCCTATCCATTCTGTAGCCCTCAGGTATAGCCGGGGGCTCGCCTGTTGGAGCATCGAAGTCTTCATCCATATAAGTAAAGCCCTCTGCCCTATTTGAGTGGCTCTGGGGCTTAAATAAGAGCCCCAGCACCATAAAGAATATTATGAACACGGATATAATAGCAAGAACCATAAGTCTGTTAATTTTCACATTAAACACCATGTGTTTAGAGAGCCCGCACACCAAAAACATTTTAAAAACATCTGTTGCGCCTGCGTTTCTACCCTTCGTATTATTTTAAACTAGCCTTATAAACGGCAAAATAGCCCATTACAGCATATGCTGTAATGGGCTTAGCTAGTACCATGTCTTTTACATGTTGTCGCTAATAGTCTTATCGCTTAAGGAACTTTCGCCTCCAAAAATGTAGATAATGTCTATATCTATGCCTCTTATTGCCGCTTTAACATCCTCTAAAATATTATTGTTTTGCAGCAGGAATAGCGGTGCGCCTATCTTTGCGGCATAGGCCGAGCCCGCCAGCGCATCAGGGAAGTTTGCGCCGGAGGTTACGGTTATTTGCCCGCTTGTAAATATGCTCTTGTACTCACTGTTTATTGCTGTTGCCGTAGTGTAACGGTTTCCGCCGGACAGACGTTTAGTGCTTGTAACTCCATAAGCTGTTTTTAAATTGCTTATTACGCCCTCAGTTATGCCGCCGCCCACTATATTTACCGTTTTAACGCCTGACTCTTTAATGTAAGTTCCTGTATCTGCGTTAACCTTTGCAGCATCTCCTTTATTAGTAAACAGGATAGGCTGCTTCAAAATGCCCGCAACAGGCGAGACAGAGAGTGCATCGGGGAAGTTTGTGCCGTCGGCTAAGAACACTTCTGTAAAACTAAGACCCTTAGCCTGTAGATGCTTTGCTATCTCTATTGCAGTGCCATAACGGTTGCCCCCTGCAAGCCTTTCAGGATTAAGCGAAAGACTGCTAAGCTGATTGTAAATAGGCTTGCTTACAGAACTTTCCCCGCCTACTATTATCACCTTCTTGGCTTTCAAGGCGGTTGTTATTGTTGTTACAACATTCTCCTCCAGTGCCTCAGAGCCTGAGGTTAAAAGTATAGGTGCGTTATTATAATACGCTGCAAGAGGTGCAGCCGCAAGTGCGTCTGCAAAGTTCCTGCCGCTGGCCAAAATCACTGTTTCTGCGCCCTGCGGCCAACCCTGAGCGGCTATACTGTTGGCTGTTTCCACCCTGTTGTTGCCTGAGAACCTTACATTACCATAAAGGTATGAAACTCCCTGATCTCGCCCTGAGTAAGCATCCTTGTCAATTTCTATAAGCCCTTCACCTGCACCTAAGGAGATAGTGCTAAACTGGTCAAAGGCCCAGTCCTTAGGCAAGGCATAGCCAAGATTACCGCTAAAGCCATTGGACATATCCCCCACAAAGCTGCTGCAAGTATATCCCAGAGCCGAGACACGGCTGCAAACATTTCTCACTCCGTAAATTCCTGTTTTGTATACGCTTGCGGACATTTTCTCGCTCACCTTTTTGAAGTAAGGAATAACTCCATTGGTGATTTGTGGGTCTGTTGCGTCAAAATCAACGGCAAAATAGATTATTGTATCCCTAGGCAAGCCCAGAGCAAAAGCCGCTGCTATTGCGGCCTCAGCGTCCGCTGTGCCCTTTGCCTCTGTAAAGTATGAGTAAGTATTTGCCGATGTTTGATATATAGGGAAGAAACTCAGCCCCGCATCAAATATAATATGAGCCTCATCTACAGTAAGAGCCTTGCTTATTCCTCCGTTATATGTACCTGTAAGGTATCTGCCAACCACTCTGTAGCCATTGCTGTAAAGAGTTTGAGCCTTTGCGGGAGTTAGAATAGTGGCGCAATCACAGGCGGTTGCCGCACGGCTTGTATCTCCGCTGCTGCTAAACAGAGCCATCCATGTGCCAATATCAGCTATTTGAGTTACAGGCAGAGCATACTGCTGCTGGAACTCACCCAAGGCCTGTTGAGTGCTTGCACTAAACACACCGTCTATTGTAACATTGGTAAAGCCGTTGACGTACAATGCAAATTGAAGCAATCTTGTAAAGGCAGTGATTTTCTCCTCTGTATACAGTGCGCCTGCGGACGTGCCTGGGTAACTCCTTGCGGCGGTTGGGGCTTCATTATCATAGGGAATTTGCGGACAGCAGAGTTTGGTTGTGTTACCAAAATTGCCGTTTGCAGTTCCTATGGGCAAACCCTCCTCTGCCTGCAGAGCATATGCAAGAGCCACGCTGGTAGCTCTGCCATACACTCCGTCACAGGGGACAAGCTGCTCCATATAGGCCTCATACTTGCGGTTAAATTCCTGCTGTATAACACGAACCTCCGCCTTGCCGGAGCTTATTAGCTTAAAGCTCTCCATTGTCAATAGAGCCTTCATTAAATTAAGCGTAACCACTCCGTCAGGGTTATTAAAGCCGGCGTCTGTTTTTACTTGAATAACTGCACCTTCAACGCCGGCATCAAACACGCCGTTAAACACAACTGTACCGTTTGACTTTTGTATGAGGTGACCACCTGGGTTATACCCCTTGCACCAGAGTGCACCCTGTAAAATGGCAAATTTCTTATCCGTTACGCCGTCCTGTCTATGCAAAGGATTTGCTGAGTAAAGCAAACTTGTTGTAGGGCCGAATACGTTTAAAAGCTCTGTCATGCCTAATTCATGCTGCAAGGCACGCAGCAAGCCGTTAAGTGTGTTTGTGCCGCTTATTCCGTCTACCGTAACCAAGCTAAAGCCCGGCACATCGCCATACTCCTGATTAAGCCACATCTGTGTAAGGGCAACCATGTCATCCCCTGGCGGGTTTGATGTATACGGGTAGTGGGGTGCTTGCTGTATATTGAATAAGGCCTCTGCCTGATCCGGCTCTTCTACCCCATAATAGGCATCTGATGAATGAGTAAGCACAAAGGTGCTGTCCTCTGCTTCCGCCTTTGCGGCAAATACAGGCAAGACTAACATACTAAAAGCCAGCAAAAGCGCAATAATTTTACGTTTCATAATTTTTCAATTCCTTTTCAAATAAATATTTTTATATTACACTGTCAAAAAGGCTTTATAGGGGAGACCGCTTTTAGTCTCCCCCACCTTGAACAGTATTTTAAAATTCTTAAGCTACGCTAACACTAAGCTCCTTAGCCACCCTAGTTTTATTGTCATCCTGAACATAAACACGCACCTTATAGCTGCCTGCTTCACTTGGCACAAAGGTGATGGAATCTGTTGTGCTGTAGGCTATTTTGCTTACAATCACGCCATTCTTTAATACATATATGCTGTAGGACTTAGTCCCTACGCCGCCCGAGGCCGTGCCCTTAACGGTTATATTTGAACCAACCGTGCTTCCGCCTGTCTTGCTGACAGTGGGGATATTAAGCTGCTCCTCAACAGTAATTGCAGCAGAATCCCTTGTTACGCTGTTATTCTGGCTGTCCTTTACTGTGAGCTTGACTGTGTAGCTCCCCGCCGTTGTGGGGGTGTAGTTATAAACAGTTGCGCTTCCGGCCGTTCCTGTAACAAGAATTGAGCCGTTGCGGTAGACATCAAATTTATAGGTGAGTGCTCCTGTGCCTCCGCTTGCTGTGGCGGTGTATCTAATAGAAGCTCCAAGCTGTATTGCGCCTGTCTTGTCGGCGGTAATCCCTGCACTAATTGCGGGCACTGTAACATTAATTGCAGTGGACTGCGCCTCTGCTGATTTGCTGCTGTCCTGCGCTGTCACCTTGACATAGTAAGAGCCCGCCGCCGTGGGAGTGTAGCTGTAGGTTGCAGACGTACCAAGAGTTCCGCTAACCAGCAGCTGAGTATCCTTATATAAATCAAACCTATAGCGCACAGTGCCTGTGCCGTTGCTTGAGGTAGCTGTCCATGTAATTGCCGTTCCTGCGTCAATTGTGCCGGACTTATTGGCAGAAACACTAACACTCAGTGTGGGAGTGGGAGCATTGCCGTTTGCCGTTTTAACAGCTCCGCCTACTGTGGTAGCAAAGGTGTTGCTGCCTGTCTCGTCCCAGCCTATAGACCAAGTCATAACACCTCTAAAGGTGGGGTATTCTGCAACCAGCTGATTAAATGCAGCCGCATAATCGGCAGGTGTGCTTACACCGTTGCCCGCACCGCTTCTGGCGGGAACGCCAAAGACTACTTGGTCGGGCCGTAAACCAACAAAGGTGCCTCTGGCCTTTGTTACAAAGCCTGTAATGAGCATTTCAGAGAGCCTGACATAGCCATCCTTAGAGTAAACATGGGCAAAGGGTGCTCCTGCATTTGCAGATTCCTCAAGCCATGCAAAATCGCCGTCAAAACCATTGTAATACTGGGGATGTATGTAGGTTAGAATGTCTCTGACATTATCAAGCAATGGCAAAAATGCGCCCTGAGAGCCGCCTGCTATAGCTCCGCCCTGAACATAGCAATATTCAGGTGCTGCCGAGATAATAAAGTTTGAGCCGTATGTGGTTTTAAGATTGCGCAGAACATAAGCAGTGTTTATGGCCTGCTGTGTGGTCAGATTGCCTATGGTGTCGTTGCCCATAGCGGTGATTGAGCTGCCCTCAAAGTCAACGTCAAAGCCGTCAAAGCCGTATTCATTAATAAAGCCCTTCACTCCGTTAAGGAAGGTATCACGCTGTGAGGCGTTATCAAGATGAACCACGCCGTTCTGGCCGCCCACAGAAATTACAACCTTTTTGCCCTTTGCGTGAACCGTGGCTATATCGGCAATAAAGGCCGCCTTTTGAGCCGCTGCATCACCTGAATAAACGCTGGAGAGATCCATATTAAGTGTGGGTGTATAGTTGTTGCCGGAGGTCTCAATAAACGAGACATTTATAACATCCCAATTATCGTGCACCTGAGCAAGTGTTTTTTTAGAGCCGCCGTTACCGCCCAGCCAATAGCCTATTGTAAGGTGGGTTGGCAGAGGGGTGGAGGAAACCGCAGAAGCAGAAAGCCCCACTAATAATGAAACTACAGAAAGCACCATGACAACAACCAAAATAGCCGCCAGAACCTTCCCGCCGTATTTACGAGTAAACTTAGCCATAAAAATCAACCTCCATATATTTATACACTTTTCGTTAATTATACCATATTTTGCTGTATTTTTCAATGCATAAAGCTCACGATTTTTAGGGGTCTGAGTGGTGCAAAATGCACAATAGCGAAGTTCTGTTACACACTTTCGCTGTAGGGGCAGACCTGCGTGTCTGCCCGAATTACCGCAAAAACTCCCGTTTTGGGGGCAGACACATAGGTCTGCCCCTACAGCGCAAGCGCATAAATAGAGAGACACAATTTTCAATTTTTAATTCTCAATTTTCATTAGTTTCTATTTGTCAAAAAATTCAAACTTTACCCCTTGTTATTTTTTTAACTTTGTTGTATAATTAAATTAGATATGTTTTGTACGTACTTTTTAAACATGGAGGATTAATAGATGAGTATTGAAAGCAAGCTTCTGCTGCTGGACGAGCTGGAGGCCTCCTCTAAGGCTACGGCCGCTTGGAAGAACCTTAGCGCACTTTTTGACGAGGGCGAATTTGACGAAATAGACGCCTTTGCAAAATCAGGCGAAGGCCCCGCAGAGCTTATTGCCGGTGTTGGCACTGTTGAGGGTGCTCCTGTGTATGCCTTTGCCCAAAACCCTGATATTCTTGGGGGTGCGTTCTCTAAAGCACAGGCATCCAAGCTCAAAAAGCTTTATGAATTGGCCGCTAAAACAGGCCAGCCTCTGGTGGGCATTTACCAATCAAAGGGCGGCAGGCTCAAGGAGGGCGGCGAGCTGCTCTCGGCCTATGGCGATATTTTAAGCCTTTCCAACAAGCTCTCGGGAGTTGTTCCGCAAATATCCCTTATACTTGGCACATGCACAGGCACTTCTTCTCTTATTGCCGCTGCTGCCGATATAGTCATTCTTAAGGCAGGCGAGGCCTTTGGGCTTATCACCTCAGGCAACAACGAGGATGCCGCAAGCTCAGGCGCAGTGCAGCTTGTAGAGGAGGACGAGGCCGCTGTCATTGAAAAGGCACGCAGAATCATCTCCTTACTGCCTGATAACAACATTTCGGCCATTCCCTTCAACGATTTTGAAGAGCCAAAAAGCGGCGATACCTCCTCTGTTTTCGCCTCTGCAATAGATGCCGATTCATTCACAGAATTGCAGCCCGACTTTGGCTCTGCCGCTACAGTTGGACTGGCCACTATAGGCGGCGGAACTGCGGGCATAGTCGCCTTTAACGGCGGCGAAATTGACGCCGCAAGCTCCTCTAAAGCCGCAAGATTTGTCCGCTTCTGCGACGCCTTCAGCATCCCACTTGTCACCTTTGTGAATACAACGGGCTTTGCCAGCATTAGAGAGGCCTCTCAGCTGGCTCACTCCTATGCAGAGGCAAGCACCGCTAAGGTCTCTATTGTAACGGGAAAGGCCTACGGCGCAGGCTTTATAGCTCTTGCAGGCAGAAATGCAGGCGCAGACCTAAGCTATGCATGGCCTCAGGCTGTTATTGCTCCTTTAAAGCCGCAAACGGCAATTAACATTATATGGAACGAGAGATTGGCTCAGGGTGAGGCTCGCAAGGACCTTGAGGCTGAATATGCAGACACTCTCGCCTCCCCCTTTACCGCCGCAGCAGAGGGCGCAATTGAGGGTATAATCAAGCCCGAAAACACAAGAGCAGCTCTGCTCTCGGCCCTGGCAGCTCTGGCCGGCAAGAGGGTTACCGGCCTACCCAAGAAGCATTCAAACATACAGCTTTAATATATAATTATTTGGAGGTTATACACATGAAAAGATTAAAAATTACTGTTAACGGTACGGCATATGATGTTCAGGTTGAAGAGGTAGCAGCAGGTGCACCTGTTGCGGCTGCTACGGTTGCAGCTAGCCCCGTTCCCGCAGCTCCTGCGGCTCCTGCTCACGCCCCTGCAGAAGCTCCCGCTCCGGCTGCTGCTCCTGCCGCCGCTGCCGGTTCTTTAAAAATTGACAGCCCCATGCCCGGCACTATTCTTGACATTAAGGTTAATGTTGGCGACTCTGTAAGCAGCGGTCAAGTGCTTATAATACTTGAGGCAATGAAGATGGAGAACGAAATCATGTCACCGGAAGCAGGCACAGTGGCAAGCATACATGTTAACAAGGGCGACAACGTCTCTTCAGGCGATATTCTTATTTCACTGAACTAGGAGAAAGATGATGGCAAAAGTAAAGATTACCGAAACCGTGCTGCGTGATGCGCATCAATCCCTAATCGCCACCCGTATGACCACGGAGGAGATGCTGCCTATGCTCGGTCTGCTTGACCAGGTGGGCTTTCATTCCCTTGAGTGCTGGGGCGGCGCAACCTTTGATTCCTGCATACGCTTTTTAAATGAAGACCCTTGGGAGAGGCTGCGCACTATACGCAAGGCCTGCCCTAACACCAAGCTGCAAATGCTCTTTAGAGGGCAAAACATGCTGGGCTACAGGCATTATGCCGATGATGTGGTTGAATACTTTGTACAAAAATCCATTGAAAACGGCATAGATATTCTTAGAATATTCGATGCCCTTAATGACATACGCAATCTGGAGACCTCTATCAAGGCCGCAAAGAAGTACCACGGCCATGTTCAGGGGGTTATATCCTACACCACAGGCCCTGTGTTTACCCTTGATTACTATGCAAATTATGCCAAACAGCTTGAAGAAACAGGCGCAGATTCTATCTGCATAAAGGATATGGCTGGTTTGCTGACCCCATACGGCACCTACTTCCTTGTTAAAAAGCTCAAGGAGGCCGTTCACATTCCCATACAGCTGCACAGCCACTACACCTCAGGCTTGGCCAGCATGGTTATGCTAAAGGGCATAGAGGCAGGAGTGGATATTATCGACACAGCCATGTCTCCCCTTGCGCTGGGAACTTCACATCCCGCAACAGAATCCATGGTTGCAGCCCTGCAAAACACCCCCTATGACACAGGCTTGGACTTAGTCAAGCTAACCGAGATTCGTGATTATGTTGAAACTCTGCGTGAAAAATACCTTGCAAGCGGCTTGCTGAATCCCAAAATGCTTGAGGTGGACTCCAAAACCCTGCTGTATCAAGTGCCCGGGGGAATGCTCTCTAACCTTGTCTCACAGCTTAAGGATGCAGGCAAGCTTGACCAACTCACCGACGTGCTAAACGAAGTGCCCCGTGTGCGCAAGGATTCCGGCTATCCTCCTCTGGTTACGCCCACCTCTCAGATTGTGGGCACACAGGCTGTGCTTAATATTATCACAGGCGAGCGTTACAAGATGGTTTCAAATGAGTTTAAGGGCGTTGTAAGAGGCTCTTACGGCAAAACTCCTGTGGAGATTTCACCTGAATTCCGCAATCAAATAATAGGCGACGAGGAGGCCATATACTGCCGCCCCGCCGACCTTTTAAAGCCGGAGCTTGAGCAAATCCGTGAGGAGATGAAGGAGTTTTTGGAGCAGGAGGAGGATGTGCTAACCTATGCACAGTTCGGCCAGGTTGCAGTGAAGTTCTTCGAAAAGCGCAGAGATGCCAAGTACGGCATAGACAGCGCAAACGTGGATATTGCTGAGAAAGTGCACCCCGTTTGAACCAGTTGACAATTGAAAATTGAAAGTTGAAAATTACTATTATAAAATAGGCTGGCCTTGATAATTTCAAGACCAGCCTGTTTTTCATTTATTATTTAGAAGTGATTATTAACTGTATCATCATTGATTGCACCGCCATAGATATAAATCGCATTGGGGTCAAGCTCCTGAATTGCGGCATTGACATCGCTCAAGGTCTGGCCGTTTTGCAGCAGGAAGAGCGGTGCGCCTATCCTTGCGGAGTAGGCCGAGCCAGCCAGAGCGTCAGGGTAGTTTGCACCTGTGGTTAATGTTACAGCACCACCTGTGAATATTGATTTATACTCAGTATTGATTGCAACCGCCGTAGCGTAGCGGTTGCTGCCGGAAAGGCGTTTAGTGCTTGTAACTCCATAGGCTGATTTTAAATTATCTGCCACAGTATCACTTATGCCGCCGCCAACTATGTTGACTGACTTAATGCCTGTGGATTGAATATACCCGCCTGTGTCATCATTTATCTTTGCTGCATCTCCCTTATTGGTGAAGAGTATCGGCTGCTGCAAAATACCTGCAACAGGCGAGACAGAGAGTGCGTCGGGGAAGTTAGTGCCATCGGCCAAGAATGCGCTTGTGAATTCAAGGCCATCTGCCTCAAGGGCTTTGGCGACCTCAATTGCGGTTGTGTAGCGGTTGCCGCCCGCAAGCCTTTCGACCTTCAAGTTAAGCCCCTCAAGCTGGGTGTAAATAGCCTTGCTTACAGAGCTTTCGCCGCCAATTATTATGACATTCTCAGCTTTTAAGTCGTTTATTGTGCTTAAAACAGTTTCTTCCAGCGTGGTTTTGCTGGAGCTTAGCAGGATAGGCGCATCATAATGCGCTGCGAGGGGGGCTGCTGCAAGGGCATCTGCAAAGCTTGCGCCACTTGCTAGGATTACTGTGCTTGAGCCTGTTGGCCAGCCTTCTAGGGCTATTGTGTTGGCGGTTGTTACTCTGTTGTTGCCTAGGAAGCGGGTAATTGAGGGTGTATCGTCTGCCGGTTCAGCTATTGCGTATAGACTTAGTCGGTCAAGCTCAAATACCATATAGCCATCTTTGAAGGTGGCGGGAATGCTTGTACCTGTGCCGTTTGCTTCTATGCGATAAATTTTGGCTGTGCTGCCGCTGTAGCCCTCGGGGACAGGTATTTTTACTGTAATTTTACCGCTGGGCTGTACCTCTTTGCCGTCTACCTTTAGGGTGATGTCGTAAAGCTCAAATTTGCTTGTGAGGTTGTCAAGGGCGGTGGTGGCTAGGGCTAGGTTTGAACCTGCGGTTGTGTGCTGGACAGAGAGCACCGCACCCTCAGGGATTGCGCCTGCTTCAACCTCGCTTATGCTTATGTTTGTTGATGGGTCATTCAGTTTTGTGCGCTGGGGGCTATAGGTAAATGGGGAACCAAATGGGGCGTCAGGACCTCCCCACATGTCAGACACAAGGACATGTGCGCTGTTGATAACCTGAATAGTTGGCGAATTTTCGCTTATATCAAGATAGTTATAACTTAAATCTATTTTTACATTTCCTGCATAGTTGGAGAAGTCATCAATATTGCTTATATTATTATAAGACAAATCCAGTGAACTCCAGCCTTCTATATGAGAATACTCAGCCTGTACCCCCTTCAATGGCGAAATGTTTTCTATTTGATTATGGGACAGATTGATTTTTGTGTTCCTTGACAAAGGCGATGTAATGTAATCGTCAATGCTAAAAGCAGAAATATATTTAATGCTGTTATAAGATAAATCTACATTATGCAAAGAGGTTAAAGAAGAGATGTCCTCAATTTGATTATGAGATAAATTTACGCCAACTAAAGAGGTTATTGATGAAATATCTTTGATGTTGTTGTATGATAAGTCTGCATTGGCGACAGCAAATATACCAATGTCCAAAGACGGAGGAAGAGATAAACTGACCGAGGAAATGTCTTCAATTTTGTTGTGCGATAGATTTACAGCACCTAAAATAGACGATGCGGGAATATCCTTGATATTGTTGTAAGATAAATCTAAAGAACACCCTGAGTTTAGTACAGGAATACGTTCAATTTTATTGTTATTTAATATAATCTTATTTTCGTAGTCTTTATACTTATGTCCTGGGTCATAGTGTTCATACTCTGCCACTGGCGATATGTCCACAATTTGATTATACGATAAATCAAATCCTTGAAAACCCAAGTCTAAAAGCGTGGGGATAGGTGAAATGTTTTCAATATTATTGTTATGTAAATCAATATATTTGTAACATCCACCTACAACTGTTCGGTCTTCAAGATATTGTAATCCTTGTAAACTGGTTATCCCTAACCCAGACAAATCCAAAGTTTCATTGCTCAAGAACAACCCCGATAAAAGCCCCTCCAGTTCCACCGGCGTTATTTTTTCATCTTCGTCTGTGTCAGCTCCTTTTGCGATCAAGGCATCTCTCAATTTGTTATCAGAAAATTCAAGTGTCGGCAAAGGATTTGGTAAAATCTTTTGATCTGTTATACCACGCACAACAATTCCGCTATCCCTAAGCTTTTTGAAGTCCTCCCAGGCAGTTGAATCTTCACTGCCTGCACTTATATTCAACTCGTTTTCTGCTAAATCAACCACTGTTCGTTTTGACAGATTCAAAAGAGGCGAAATATCAGAAATGTTATTATTAGTGAGTTCAAGATTTCGTAAATTTGTTAGACCAGCGATTGGACTTATATCTGTTATTGAATTAGAATATAGATTCAACGTTTCCAAATTGCTCAGTCCTGATAGTGCAGAAATATCAGCAATGTTATTACCATAGATATAAAGCGTTCGTAAATTTGTTAACCCAGCTAGTGTAACTATATCAGTTGTTGAGTTGTAACCCAAACTTAAACGTTCCAAATTATCTAGGCCTACAAGCGAAACACTTGTAATTTGGTTTCCGTTTAGTGATAAATTTTTCAAACGGTTTAACGCTGTAAGGGGTGTAACGTCGGTGATTTTATTACTATTTAGCCATAGCTCTTCCAAATTGCTTAGTCCTGCCAGTGAAGAAATGTCTATAATTTGGTTGTTGTTCAATGATAATACTTTCAAGTTGTTTAACTCTGTAAGAGGTGAAAGGTCAGTAATTTGATGATTGCTCAAGTTTAAGTCTGTTAGATTTACAGCATATTCCAAACCTGTCAGATCAGAAATACCATACCTATGTGAAACATCTAAGCTTGTTATACTAGCCATTGCACTTTGTGTTGCCTCTCCATCGCCGTTTGTGCTAATCCCTATCATATTTAATTCAAATCTCAAATAGTCATCGGGAATGTAAACAAGCTCCTCAGGCGCAGCCTGCACCCCAAAAGCTTGTACCATCCCAAAAATCACCGCCAGTGTCAAAACCAAAGAAACTAACTTTTTCATAAATATTTACCTCTTTCTTTTTTTCGTTTAAAGTGGAATCTTGGCAATCACCTCTTAATGTGAATTATACATCAGCCATGTAAATAAGTCAAACATTTTGTGTTTACAACTTTGTCACAATCCAAAAAAAGGGGCAAGCTCTGCGCCTACCCCATTTATTAATGCAGCTTGCTTCCTCTTCGCCGCCGTGCATATTCATACGCACCTTTAACATCCAAGTAACTCGTCTGCTGCGTTATTTCTGAAAATCTATGTCCTGGGTCTACATTCCCCTCAATAATAAGCGGGCCGTTTGGCGTAACGGCAACGTCCCAGGGCACAAAATACACATCCTCAAGCTGCAAGGCCGCCTTTTTTACCATAGCCTTAACCTCGCTCCAAAAGGGTATCTCTATCCCTACCACTTCAAAGCCGGAGGGGTGCGTCGGCGAGCATGTGTGGGGATTCCCAAAGGAGGTCACTCCCCTAAAAATCCTCCCGCTTTCAATGTCAACCGGACATGCCCCGCAGTTGATGTTATCAACTACCTCGTCATCCTTTGCAAACCTCAAGGCAGAAAAGATTATTTTAACGCCCTCAGGCAGCCTAACTGTGATAATTCGCAGCGTATTAAGTGAGTTTGTTGAGAATCTGGCCAGCACCTCGTGGTTATACACACGTTCCTCAAGCAGCAGCATAGCCTTTGAATTGAGGTAATCCAGCAGCTCCTTGTTTGATGCAAAGCTTGTTGCATCTACCAATTCAATGCCTAAACCACAGCGCAAATTTATCGGCTTAGCTATAAAAACAGGATGCCTTAGCACAAATTCAGATATTTGCTCGGGTCTGGTATCTTTGCTTATACATAAGTATTCCCGTTTGAGATACTCACTAAAAATTTTATTAAAAATAGGTTTTTCCGTCATAATTTGGCGTGTTCGCTTGGTGGTTAAAAAGGGATAGAACCTTCTGTAACGCCCTCTGGTTAGGTATAGTCTGCACTCCTTTAGGCTCTTGCTGTAAAGCTCGTACACTGAGTAATCCCAAAAATCCGCACGGTTGAGAAAAAGCTTTACAAGCATATCTGTCCATATGCTAATTGGCCGTTTACCCGTCCTTTGAGAGATTCTTGTTACCCATATCTTTAGCCATCTTCTTTGACCTGCACTTTTAATTAAAGGAAGCACAGTATGTCTAAAGAAGAAAACAACACGCAGCCAGATAAGAAAATTCTTTATTCCTTGCATTATAAAACACCATGCGTTCCGTCTGCTGCGCCTTTCGCTTTGTTTTCAACCTAATTATGCATTATCAATTATACATTAATTACAGTGTCCTGTTCCGCAGCCGTGGCAGTCCTCTTCCAAGCAGCCGACTATAGGCGTTGGGTCTATGCCCTGCTTTCTGTAATAATCTGCCAGTGCAGATTTAATGGCCTGCTCGGCCAGCACAGAGCAGTGCACCTTCACAGGAGGAAGCCCGTCCAGTGCCTCCATAACTGCCTTGTTTGTCAGGCCGAGAGCGTCCTCGATTGTCTTGCCCTTAACCATCTCTGTGGCCATGGAGCTGGTTGCAATAGCCGCACCGCAGCCAAAGGTTTTAAACTTAACGTCGCTTATACGCTCGCCGTCAAGTTTAAGGTACATCTTCATTATGTCGCCGCACTGGGGGTTGCCTACCTCGCCTACACCGTCTGCGTCAAGAATTTCACCCACGTTGCGGGGATTTGCGAAATGATCCATTACTTTTTCACTATAAGCCATATTTAATATTAGATTTTAGCTGTTCTATGCTAAAATCTGCTCCTTTCAATAAGTATTATTTACAGGCTTTCGCCCTTTATTATCCTCTCCCATAGGGGGGACATTTCACGCAATCTGTTCACTATAGGCGGGAGTATTTCAAGGATGTAGTCTATATCCTCGTCTGTTGTCTCCTCGTCTATTGTGAGCCTTAGCGAGCCGTGGGCTGTCTCGTGAGACAGCCCTATAGAGAGCAGCACGTGGCTTGGGTCAAGTGAGCCGGAGGTGCAGGCCGAGCCGGAAGAGGCGCACACACCCTTCATATCCAGCATAAGCAGCAGGGATTCCCCCTCTATGCCCTCAAAGCTGAAGTTCACATTGCCCGGGAGTCTCTGCTCCCTATCGCCGTTAAGGTGCGAACGCTCAATTTTGCCAATCTCATCTATCAATCTATTTCGTAAGGCCAGAGTTTTGGCGTTCTTCTCCTCCAAGCCCTCATAAGCCAGCTCAATCGCCTTTGCAAAGCCGACTATGCCCGCAATGTTCTCTGTGCCTGCACGGCGGCCTCTCTCCTGCGCACCGCCCTCAATGAGGTTTTCAATACGGACGCCGTTCCTGACATAGAGCAGCCCTACGCCCTTTGGCCCTTTGAGCTTGTGAGCGGAGACGCTGAGCAAATCAATATTCTGCGCCTTGACGTCTATAGCAATGTGGCCTGTAGCCTGCACTGCGTCTGTGTGAAAGAGTACGCCCTTGCTGCGGCAGAGTGCGCCTATCTCCGCAATGGGAGCAACCGTGCCTATCTCGTTATTGGCATACATTATAGTAACCAGAGCAGTGTCCTCCCGAAGGGCTGCGGCCACGTCCTCAAGCTTAATAAGTCCGTCGGAATTCACCTCTAGGTAGCTTATCTCAAAGCCCTGCTTTGCAAGAGCCTCCACTGTGTGCAACACTGCATGGTGCTCAAATTTACTTGTTATAATGTGCTTTTTGCCCCTTTTGGCCTGATTAATCGCAGCACCTCTAATTGCCCAGTTATCTGCCTCGCTGCCGCCTGAGGTAAAGAATATCTCGTTACTCTTGGCGTTAAATATGGCTGCAATGCTGTCTCTTGCCTTGTCCAGAGCTGCCTTTGATTCTCTGCCCTTGGAATATATAGAGGAGGCATTGCCGTAACCCTCCCTAAACCATGGGAGCATGGCCTCCAGCACAAGAGGAGAAACAGGCGTGGTTGCGGCATTATCCGCATAAACAAATCTGCTCAAGCTATAACCTTCTTTCAACTATATAGGATACATATTTTTTCCTTAATTAAATATATACCTTTTTGGTGTAAATTGCAAGAGGTATATAAAATTTTGTTAAATATTGGCGTTAAAATATAACATTTATAATAGTTACAATGCATAGTGCACAATTGATTGTTCATTCTGTACTGAAAAAAGTGCAAACTTTTATCCTTTTTGTCAATTGCAAAATGGGCGAATTTAATGTTATAATAAGGTGTAAAAATAGGGGAAGATTACCCTATGTTGTTAAAATCAGGAGGACGTTTTATGAAAAAAAAGCTTATTAGTCTGTTTTTGTGCCTTGCTCTTTTGGTGAGCAGCTTTGCCTTCCCTGTAACGGCGGCAACCCCGCCTTTCAGAGTTATTGCTTACATATACAACGATTTATGGGGCAACGGCTCGGCTCTGGATAACGTTGACGCAAGCAAAATCACTCACATTAACTACTCCTTTGGGCTCTTTGACCTCGGCAGCGTTACTGCTGCTCCAAGCGGCGTTACAGCAGGCAGAAAAGGCTACCGCCCCTTGGCTAACCCCTTGCATGTCACTGTACCCAGAGATACCACTGTATTAACTAAGGTTATGGCTATGAAGCAGCGCAACCCCGATTTAAAGGTTCTTCTTTCAATTGGCGGTTGGGGCGCAGACGGCTTTTCTGACGCAGCAAGCTCAGCAACAAACCGCACAGCATTTGCAAATGAGTGCCTGCGCCTTTGCACTACATACGGCTTTGACGGCATAGACCTTGACTGGGAATATCCGGGTCACGGCGGCTGGAGTGAAATCTCCTTCAGAAGTGCCGACCCCGCAAACTATGCGCTGGCATTGCAGGCAATCCGCACCGCTATAGGCAGCAGCAGACTCCTCACAATTGCAGGGGGAAGCACAATGCTTAGCGGAGAAGCTAACATGACAGGCACAGGCATAGCCTCCACCTTGAATTTTGTTAACCTGATGACCTACGATTATGACGGTTCTAACGGCATAAATGCACCCTATGACTGGACTATAGCCACAGCACAGAGCTTTAACACTCAGCTGGGCTTTGCCAAGAGCAACATAAACATAGGCGAGCCCTTCTACTCTCACAGCTCCACAAAAGCCTTGGACGAGCTCTCTTATAATGAGCTTGTGGCTCTGCTTGCAAATGGTGCAACCGTTAGCATAGGCAACGAGGGCAACGTTAACTACAACGGCGGCGTGGCTCACATTGACACCCCTGAGATGATACGTAAGAAGATGCAGTGGGTTAAAACCAACGGCTTTGGCGGCGGCATGTTCTGGGAGCTCTCTCACGATAAGAACAACGACCTGCTAAACACCATGTATTCAAATCTTAACGGCGACGGCACATATCAATCACCATATATGCCTATACCCAACCTCCCTGTTGCCCCTCCGCTTGCCTTTGAATCTATCACCGCCAATGCAAGCGGCACTGTAGCACCAAGCACAAGCGTCACCTGGACAGCCTCTGCTACAGGCGGCACAGGCTCTTTAACCTACAAGTTTGATGTTATCAAGGATAACGTAACTGTAAGCACAGGCAGCTATCAGAGCAGCGCAAGCTTTAACTACACCCTTTCTCAGGCAGGGCAGTACAAGGTAACTGTCACTGTTAAAGATGGCAACAACGCAACAGTTTCCGGCACTTCTGCCCTTATAACTGTAGTTCCCTTGGCCTTTGGCTCTATTACAGCGAACACAAGCGGCAACGTTGCCTTCGGAACTAATGTAACCTGGACAGCCTCCGCTACAGGCGGCAGCGCACCATATACCTACAAGTTCGATGTACTTAAGGATAACGTAACCGTAAGCACAGGCAGCTATCAGAGCAGCGCAACCTTCAACTATGCGCTTGCCTATGTTGGTGGGTACAAAGTAACTGTAACAATTAAGGACGACAAGGGCACAACCGTTTCGGGCACTTCTGCTGTGCTTAACGTGCTTGGCTTGAGCATTAAGTCTATTGCTCCCACTGTTGCAAACGGCACTGCAAGCTACACCGTTACCGCTGAGGGCGGCTCACCTGCATACCGTTACAGCTTCTATGTTCTAAAGGACGGCGTTGTGTGGAAGTCTACAAGCTATACAACCACCAACAGCTTTACATTTAATCCTGCCGACGCAGCAGCCGAAAAGGGCTTGACCCTCCCGGGAGGAAGCGGCAAATACACAGTGCGCATTTACGTAGACGACACCTTTAACACTCGCGCCGTAAACGCAACCTTGCTAACCCTCTAGGGGCTAGAGGCTAGGTAACCGCTGAAAAAATCAATAAAAAAAACAAGGATTACCAGAAGGAAGAAGGAATTCAACAATAATGTTGAAAACTTTTCGATTATCGAAAAGTTTTCA
>JAISYX010000105.1 GCA_031269595.1 Oscillospiraceae bacterium | reverse complement strand
CTTTGCAGCGCAGTAATCACGGCATTTTCAATGCCTCCGCAGCAAGGAACCTCCATGCGAACAACAGTTACCGATTTTATGTTATTTTTCGTAAGGATTGCCGTCAATTTTTCGCTGTAATCTACTTCATCCAATTTTGGGCAGCCTATAAGTGTTACTTTGTTTTGCATAAATTTACTGTGAAAATTGCCGTGGGCATAGGCTGCACAATCGGCCGCTACCAGTAGCTTGGCGTTTTCAAAATAGGGCGCATTCACCGGAACAAGCTTGATTTGCACCGGCCATTGGCGCAGCTCGCTTTTGGCAGGGGCATCAATTGGAGCAATTGGCAATTCTGTCCGCTGAATGGCGTGTGCGTGACTTCCGGGGCATCCGCCCCTTTCCTCCGGTTTTACTTGATTCATTTTAACAGCCTCCTCGTTATATGCCGCAGCTTCCCTTTCCTCAAAGGTAATTGCGCCTGTAGGGCACACGGGCAGGCAATTCCCCAGCCCGTCGCAATAATCGTCACGCAAAAGCTTTGCCTTCCCATTTACCATGCCAATGGCGGCCTCATGGCAAGCCTCAGCGCAAAGACCGCAGCCGTTGCACTTATCCTCGTTGATTTTAATGATTTTTCGTACCATTTTCAAAACTCTCCCTCTTGTTTTTATGCCTTTAGTATAGTATAATTAAAGCAACATTTCGGTTGGATTAACAACAAAAATGGAGGACTTATGAAAAATATTTTTGCTGTGCTTTGCGCCTCCCCCCTATTCGCTGGTATAAACAGCGGGGACTTTGCCGCTATGATGGCTTGTTTGGGTGCGCATACAAAAGCATATGAAAAGGGTGAAACCATCTGTTTTGAGGGCGACACAGTGAGCGAAATCGGTCTTGTGGTCAGCGGACGCCTGCACCTTGTAAAAGGCGATATTTGGGGCAACGTCTCTATTGTGAATGAAATAACGCCGCCGGATATGTTTGCGGAGGCGGTGGTATGCGGCGGCCTCGGGCGGCTCCCTGTAAGTGTGCTTGCGAAAGAAAACAGCGAGGTTCTATTTATTGATTATCAGCGCATTGCCACTGCCTGCGCCTCCTCCTGTGCCTTTCACCCAAAGCTGATACGCAATATGATTCAAATTCTGGCGCAGAAGAACATACTTATGGCGGCAAAGATGGAGCATATAACCAAGCGAAGCATTAAAGAAAAGCTGCTTTCTTACCTGATGGAGCAGGCACGGCAAAATAGCAGTAAGGCCTTTGATATTCCCTTTAATCGGCAGGAGCTTGCGGATTACCTATCGGTTGAGCGCAGCGCACTCTCGGCAGAAATGAGCAGGCTAAAGGCAAGAGGAATCATTGATTATCAAAAAAATCACTTTAAGCTTTTAAAGGAGAACTAACTAATGCTGCGAATATTTTTAGTAGAGGACGACAAGGCAATAGCCAAAAATCTAAGCCTTTTGCTCCGGTCAGAGGGCTTTGCCGTTACCCATGCCGTTACACAAAAGCAAGCTCTTGCCGCCTTGGAGGAGGGTAAATTTGACTTAGGTTTAATTGACATCTCCCTGCCCGACGGGAACGGCTTTGCAGTTTGCACCGCAATCAAGGCGCAAATGAAGCTCCCAATTATCTTTCTCACCGCTTCAGGGGATGAAGCAAGCGTTGTTACCGGGCTTAATATGGGCGCAGAAGACTATATTACAAAGCCCTTTCGTCCAATGGAATTGATTGCACGCATTAAAACCGCCCTGCGCAAAAGCGGAAATGCACCCTCAACCTTTGAAATTGGAACTCTGCACATTGACACAGCAAGCGGGAATGTGCAAAAAAACGGCAAAGAGCTGTTTCTCTCTGCCCTTGAATACCGCTTGCTGCTGGTATTTTTGAATAATCAAGGAGCTGTTATCACCCGCAGCAAGCTGCTTGATGAGCTGTGGGACGCAGCTGGAGAGTTTGTCAATGACAACACTCTGACTGTGTATATTAAACGCCTGCGGGAAAAGATTGAGAAAGACCCTGCAAACCCGCAAATCATTTTAACTGTGCGTGGTATGGGCTATAAATTGGGAGGGCAAAATGCTTAGAAACAAGGAGTTTAGCCGCTTTGCCATTATATTTCTGTCTCTGTCAGCCATTTTAATTATAGCGGGCTTTGCTGTCAATACAGGGGCGGGGATTCTTGCCGCTGCCTCCTCTGCTGTTTTTGGGGCGGCGTTTTTTGTGTTTACTAAAATGCGATACAACAGGCTTGCACAGCTTTCAAAGCAGATTGACCTTGTACTGCACAATGCCGACCGCTTAGAGCTTGGCGAGGCTGACGAGGGCGAGCTATCTATACTGCACAGCGAAATCAAAAAAATGACCCTGCGCATACGTGAGCAAAACGACACCTTAAAAAAGGACAAGCAATATCTGGCGGATTCACTGGCCGATATTGCCCACCAGCTGCGCACTCCCCTAACCTCTGCCAATTTGATACTCTCCTTATTGACGAAGAATACCGATGAACAAGAGCGGCAGGCATTTTTTCGTGAATTGGAGGGCTTGCTTATGCGCATGGATTGGCTTATTACCTCTCTGCTTAAGCTCTCACGTGTAGATGCAGGGTTTGCGGAATTCCAAAATGAGCCTATAGCTGTAAAAACTCTGGCAGAATCCGCCGTTCGCCCCCTGCTTATCCCCATGGAGCTGCGCAGCATTGAATTGCACATAGACATACCTGAGGATGCTGTAATACAGGGCGATTTAGCCTGGCTCTCAGAGGCCGTGCAGAACATACTTAAAAATTGCATGGAAAGTATAAACGAAAAGGGAAGGATAGAAATTGTTTGCAAGGAGAATCCTTTATACACCGAACTGCTCATTCATGACAGCGGCAGGGGCTTTGATGCAGAGGATTTACCCCATCTGTTCGACCGTTTTTACCGTGGAAAAAGCACCAACGCCACAGGCTACGGCATTGGCTTGGCTCTGTGTAAAATGATTGTAGCCCGACAGGGCGGCTCTATCAAGGCTCAAAATCATCCAAAGGGCGGTGCTCTGTTTGCAATACGCTTTCAAAAAATCTTACCTCTTGCCTCTTGCGACTTGCCTCTAAGTGACTAATCTGTCACCTTAAAGTCACTACAGTGTCATTTAAGTATGGTATAGTATTAGCACAGTACAAGAAAGGTAGAGACGCAGGCGCAACAGGCGATTTTTCATAATATTCTCGGTGTGCGGGCTCTCTAACACATGGTGTTTTAGATGGAACTATTAAAAATTGAAAACCTGTGCAAGGTTTATGGCAAAGGTGAAGGTCAGGTAACCGCACTTGACAATGTCTCTCTTACGGTGCAAAAAGGCGAATTTGTTGCAATTATAGGCTCAAGCGGCTCGGGTAAATCCACACTTTTGCATATTCTGGGCGGTGTAGATGTGCCCACCAGCGGAAATGTTTATTTAGACGGGCAGGATGTTTACGCTCAAAAAAGCGAAAAGCTCGCCATATTCCGCAGGCGGCAGGTTGGGCTTATTTATCAGTTTTATAATCTTATTCCAACACTGAATGTGGTTGAGAACATCACGCTCCCTGTGTTAATGGATAAGCGTGAGGTCAACAAGGAGCGTCTGGAGGAGCTGCTTAGCCTGCTTGGCCTCTCTAAACGCCGCAGCCACTTGCCCAATCAGCTCTCAGGCGGACAGCAGCAGAGGGTCTCTATTGGCCGTGCACTAATGAACGCACCTGCTGTAATGCTGGCCGACGAACCCACGGGTAACTTAGACAGTCAAAACGGGCAGGAAATCATAAATTTAATGAAGCTAAGCAATAAAAAATACAACCAAACCCTTATTGTGGTTACCCATGATGAGAACATAGCTCTGCAGGCAGACCGCATTATAGGCATCTCGGACGGCAAAATTTCAAGGGACGAGAGAGTGAGGTAAGAGCTTGTGAATATTTTTAATAAAATCACGTTTCAATGCTTGAAAAAAAGCCGCACCCGCACAGCTGTAACCATAATAGGCGTGATTCTTTCGGTTGCTATGATTGCGGCTGTTACAAGCTTTATTGCCTCGCTGCAAGCATATCTGATTAACAGTGAAATTGCCTACGACGGCGATTGGCACGTAAAGTTTATAAACAGCGATTCCGCTTTTGTAAAAAAAGTAAGCGAAGATAAAGATGTAAAAACCGCCGCCGTTATACAAAATTTGGGCTATTCGCCTCTTACCGAGGGCTCAAACCCCGATAAGCCCTACCTTTTTGTAGCGGGCTTTAATGATACCTCCTTTAAAGCTATCCCCGTCAGGCTGATTACTGGCCGCTTGCCCAAGGACGGCAGCGAAATACTTATTCCTGAACACCTTGAAAACAACGGCGGTGTGGGGTATAAAATCGGTGATACCCTAACTCTCTCACTGGGAAGCCGCATAGTTGACGGTGAAGAGATAGGACAGGGCATCTCATTGCAAAGCGACGAAAACGGCAAAGTAAGAGAAGCTCTTGTGCCGCAAAGCACCAAAACCTATACAATAGTTGGCATTTGTGCACGCCCGGGCTTTGAGAATTACTCCGCTCCCGGGTATACCCTAATAACAAAAGCAGATTTGCAGCTTGCAGCTGCCGCAAGCAGCTTTGATGTGTTTGTCACCCTAAAATCTCCCGCTAAGGTGTATGATTTTGCCGAAAGAAACACAGGTAAGCTCCAGAATGAGTTTAACAGGGAGCTACTGCGCTTTTACGGTGTTTCAACCAACGATAGCTTCAACGCCGTTTTGTACGGTCTGGCCGCAATTTTGATAGTCATTATTATGATAGGCTCAGTTTTGTTGATTTACAACTCCTTTGCTATATCAGTAAGCGAACGTGCCCGCCAATTCGGCATACTCTCCTCGGTTGGAGCAACAAAAAAACAGCTTAGAAAATCTGTGCTGTTTGAAGGGCTCTGCATTGGAGCTATAGGCATACCCCTTGGGATTATTGCGGGTGTGGGCGGTATAGGCATTACCTTTAAGCTTATTGGCGGCCTTTTTAAGGTTCTAAGCGACAGCACCGTTGTGCTTGCGCTTAAGGTCTCTGTTCCTGCCCTTTTAATTGCAGCTGTGCTGGGGGCTGTTACAATTTTGATTTCGGCCTATATCCCCGCAAGAAAGGCTGTAAAAAAATCAGCTATAGACACCATACGTCAAACAGATGACGTTAAAATAAACCCCAAAGCGGTTAAAACCTCTAAGCTCATTAGCCTATTATTCGGCTTAGAGGGCACGCTGGCACTTAAAAACTTTAAGAGGAACAAAAAGCGTTATCGCAGCACGGTTATTTCACTTTTTGTAAGCGTGGTTTTGTTTATTTCGGCAAGTGCATTTGGAATGTATTTTAAACAGGGAACAGACATGACAATGGTTGATTTAGGCTACGACCTCTCCTTTAACGCCTCTCAAGGCTCCTGGCACTTGGAGGATGAGCAGCTCCTGCGCCTATATAATCAAATGAAAACGGCCGATGGCGTTTATAAGAGTGCCTATTACAACTATGTAAATTGCTCCTCCCCTATTCCAAAAAGCGAGTTTACAAAACGCTTTCTTGAATATTACAGCGAGATGGATATCTCGGAGGACACCGTAAATTATTATTTTACCATTTATTTTATTGACGACGGCGCATATAGGCAATACCTTGATGATTTAGAGCTTTCGTCAAAGGAATATGGCATTAAACAGGGCAAGCTGCCCGCCGCAGCAAGGGTTGTGGGCTATGACAGTGATGCTCAGCGCACCATAGCTATGAATGTTTTTAACAAGCAGAGCGTAAGCCTCGATAAAGCAGGAGGAACACACCCTGAGCCATGGAGCACCTCCACGCAAAAAATTGGCCTTGCTATTTCTGAAGCTATGCCTGAGGGCTTTTCGCAATCGCAATTTAACGGGCTTGCTGTATTTGCCCCATACAGCGATATGGCCAATCTGGGAGCTCCCAAGGAGTCCTTCAACGGCTTGAGCCTTACCTTCTCCTCCCATGACCCAATGAAATCCGCCGCCCAAATGGAGCTTATGATTAAAGAAGCAGGAGTTGTTGCCGGCTATCATTTGTACAATGTGGCAGAGGCATTGGAGCAAAACCGCAGCATTATTTTATTGAGTAATGTTTTTACCTATGGTTTTGTTATTCTTATTTCATTAATTACTATAGCCAATGTGTTTAATACGGTTTCAACCGGCATAAGCTTGCGCAGGCGTGAATTTGCTATGCTGCGTTCTATTGGGCTTGGCAACAAGAGCTTTAATAAAATGATGAGCTTTGAATGCCTTTTTTATGGCCTTAAGGCCTTGCTGTACGGGCTGCCCGTTTCTGTTGCTATGACCTTTCTGATTTACAAGGCAATGCTTAGGGGCGTGGATGTCAGCTTTAATCTGCCCTGGAGCAGTGTTGGTGTAGCTGTATTCAGCGTGTTCTTTGTAGTGTTTGTAACTATGATGTATTCGGTAAGCAAAATAAAAAAAGCCAATGTAATTGATGCCCTGCGTGATGACGCAGTGTAAGGGTGACGCAGGTAAGATGAAAAATTGAGCTTCTCTAAAAAACGTAGGGGCAGACCTATGTGTCTGCCCAGCTTATCGCAAATTCCCGCCTTTTGGCAGACACATAGGTCTGCCCCTACTAGTACTTGTCAGCTAAAACTTGACAACGGGATACAAATGTTTTAATTTATTACGTGCATCGCTTGTTGTGAAATGCCAATCAACCCCTTTTTGAGAAGTGTTT
>JAISYX010000055.1 GCA_031269595.1 Oscillospiraceae bacterium | reverse complement strand
GTCATATCCGAGTGGTAGCCCTCAAACACTGCGCCTATGTCAAAGGTGATAAAGTCCCCGTTGCGCAAGGCTCTGCCCCCGGGCACGCCGTGGGGGAGTGAGCTGTTCTCACCGGAGACCACAATCAAATCAAAGGCCACGGAGGAGGCGCCGTTTCTGCGCATATAAAACTCAAGCTCTAGGGCCAAATCACGCTCTGTAACCCCTGCCCTGACATGGTTTAGGGCGTTAAGAAAGGCCTGCTCGCTTATCTCCTGAGCACGCTTGATTTTGCTAAGCTCGTCTGCTGACTTGATTATCCGCTGAGCGGCGATTGCTTTATCCAAACCATTATCGGTGATAAATTTGCACTCAGGGAAGCTCCTTTGCAGGGCGGCAAGCTCTGAAAGGCTGGTTTTTTCGGCCTCTATGGCGATTTTTTTAGCTCCTGCTTCTGCAATTAGAGCCTTGAGGCTTTCGCTGCGGTTTTTGTAGATTTGCACATCCATGTGCTTGATTTTAGCCTTAGCGGCCTCGCCATAGCGGAAGTCCGTCATAAAGCAGCAGCCGTTCTTTGCGGCAAAAATAAGCCCTGAGCTTGAGTTAAAGCCTGAATAATACAGGCGGTTTGTCTCTGAGGTGATAAGCAGAGCGTCTGCGCCCAAGTTCTCCAATGTGGCCGCAAGAGCCTCTATACGCCCCCTCACAGGGTCAAAGCCTGCACGGCCAGAATATAGCTGTTAGCCCCAAAACCCGAAACAGAGCCCTTGCAAACGGCCGCAATGACAGATGTGTGTCTGAACTCCTCACGGGCAAATACGTTAGAGAGATGCACCTCAACAACAGGTATTTTAATTGCGGAGATAGCGTCACGGATAGCATAGGAATAGTGGGTAAACGCCCCTGCGTTAAGCACAATTCCGCTGTATTCAAGCCTTGAGGCGTGGAGCTTGTCTATAATTTCACCCTCGTGATTGCTTTGAAAATAAGTGCACTCAAAGCCCTTTGAGCCTGCAAAGGCTATGGCTTTTTTGATTATATTAGGCATAGCGTCGCTGCCATAAATCCCGGGCTCACGCTCCCCCACAAGGTTGAGGTTAGGGCCGTTTACGATTAGAATTTTTTTCACGTGTAAACTCCTTCTTAATTAATTGAAAATTGAAAGTTGAAAGTTGAAAATTATGGTGGATTTGCTATGCAAATTTTGATTAAATAGTAATATAAGCTTAAATTATAGCGGGAACTTTCAATTTTCATTTATATTAGCTGCCGCAGCAGTTAATATAAATGAAAAGGCGGACGCTGCTGCATCCGCCTTGATTTTTAGGTTCCTTGAAGCCTTTGCCTCGCTTAATTACTTGTACTTGCGTTTGCGGGCAGCCTCAGACTTTTTCTTGCGGCGAACGGAGGGCTTCTCATAAGCCTCTCTTTTACGCACCTCAGCAATAACGCCGGACTTTGCGCATTGCCTTTTGAACCTCTTAAGTGCGCTTTCCAGGCTCTCGTTATCTTTAACACGAATTTCAGACATTTAACATTTCCCTCCCTCCGTCACTATGACAGGGGTATTACACCAATTATTGAAGATGCAAGAATAAGTATACTATATTCCACATGTAATTGTCAAGAGTTTTTCAATGCATCTTAAAGATATTTTTATGAGTGGGCGGTTTAGCCTTTTCAAGGCATTGACAATTACCCCAAAAAGATATAAAATAACTATATTAAAGGTAAAGAAATTCAGGAGGTAACAAGCAATGCAAAACACTGTAAAATGGTATAAGAAAAAATCTGTTATATTTGGGGCAGTTATCATTGTTGTTCTAATTGTTGCAGGCTGCATTATAGCCGCACTGGCTAAGCCTAAGTCGGTGGAGGGGAATACCTCCTCATCTGTTTCAGCCTCAATAGAGGCTATAAAGGAAGCCCACTACGGCGTTTACAGCGAGGCTGTATCCTCCCCTGATTATTATTGCAACGACATTAACGGCAACCCTTTAAGGGGTGTAAGAATGTTGGTTGAGGCCGATATGAAATACGCCCTGAGCCCTGAGGAAATTGTCAATGATGCTATCGCTCTTGATAAGGCCTTGGGAGCTATAGAGACTGAGGTGAGGCTCTATTACCGCTTAGACCCCTCGCAGAACGTAACTATAGTTATATGCAGGGGTGAGATTGTAGACCCTCTTAGCCATACATATTCCACTAAAGAGGATTGGATAGCTCAGCGCAGCATTCAGGCAGGCGGAGGTAGTGCTAATTGAATTTTGATGCATTTACCTTTGGCGTGACTCCCGACGGAGTTAAGAGTAAGGATGAAATACGTATACTCATATGCTACTTTTTAAAGTGCGCAGGGCGTGAAATCCCTAAGGAGGACTTGCTTGGGCTGTGCTTTAAAAATGGATTTTCAAATTATTTTGAGGCAGTTGCCGCTATCTCTGATTTAATCGAAAACAGCAATATAGCCGAGAGCGCAGAGGGACTTTTGAGCCTTGAAAAGGGCGGATTTATTATAGCCGACACCCTCTCCTCCAAGTTACCCTTAACGGTGCGGGAGCGTGCTATGTCTGCCGCTGTCAGGCTTATTGCCCGCCTGCGCAGTCAAAGCGAGAACGAGGTTACAATAGAGCGCAACGCCTTTGGCTACCTTGTCAGCTGCACGGTTAAGGAGCAGGGGCAGGTGCTTATGAGCACACAAATCTCTGTGGCCGATAAGGAGCAGGCAGAGCTGGCCAAGGAACGCTTTTTAAACGATACAACTGAAATTTTTGATAATATAATAAAAAAGGTAATGCAGGGAGATAATACAATTGAAGGTTAAAAATTGAAAGTTTTTTCAATTCATATTGTGTAATTAAATGTTAATTGAATGGTGTTTAAACATCGGTTATTATTTTGGGGGGATTTATTAATGAATAAGTGGATAATTCCTATAGCGGTCGGATTGTTTGCGGTGCTTGCGGTGTTTGTGTATCTTATATACAACCTTGAGCCCCAGAGCTTTCCCACCTTGCAGCTTAGCAGTCAAACAGCTGCAGAGAGTGCAGTTGAATCGGAGGAGGAGCAGACAAGCTCTGAGCCTGTTGACCATGCCAGCTTAGCCGCACAGGCCAGTGCTGCTTATGAAGCAATGAGCCTTGAGGAACGTGTTGGTCAGCTTATAATAGCAAGGAATCCTGAGGGGACAAAGAAGGATAAGCTGGAGGATTTGCTTAAGGAGTATCCCTTGGGAGGGCTATGCCTTTTTAAAGCAGACTTTGCAGATAAATCTGAGGAAACAGTAAAGAATATGATACAGAAGTATCAGGATACCGCTAAAACTCCCCTTTTAATAGCTGTAGATGAAGAGGGTGGCAACGTTGTGCGTGTCTCTGCTAATCCTAAGCTCAGGGCAGAGCCCTTCGCCTCACCAAAAGAGCTTTTTGAAACAGGTGAGCTTGAGGCCATAAAGGCTGATGCAAAGGAGAAATCCCAGCTGCTTAAAGCCTTGGGGATAAATGTAAACTTTGCCCCTGTAGCAGATGCAGCAACAGACCCCAACGCCTTTATGTATGAGAGAGCATTTGGTGAAACCATTGCTCAAACCAGCACTTATGTGTCAGCTGTGGTAACAGAGATGAAGGCGGCAAAGCTAGGCTGCACACTCAAGCACTTCCCGGGGTACGGCAATAGCACAACAGACACCCACGTAAAAGAGGATGTAAATAAAAAGACTCTTGCACAGCTGGAGGCAGAGGATTTGCTCCCATTTAAAAGAGGAATAAGCGCAGGTGCAGAGTCTATTATGATTTCTCACAGTGTGGTTAATGCAATTGACGAGAGCCGCCCAGCATCTTTATCGCCCAAGGTGTACGAGTATATCCGCCAGACTATGGGCTTTAACGGCATTCTTATAACAGATGGATTAGATATGGACGGCATTAAAAAATACAGCAAAAAAAGCAAGCTGGACCCTGCGGTAGAGGCAATAATCGCAGGTGCAGACATTGCACTTTTGCCTAAGGATATAGAGGCAAGCTATAAGGCCTTGCTAAAGGCCGCAAAGGACGGCAGCCTTACAGAAGAAAGGCTGGAGGAAGCCTGCAAGCACGTATTAATATGGAAAGCACTAATAGAGGCAGGAGGCAAGAAGTAAGAGGCAAGAAATTTCTATTTAGCTGGCTCCCCTCTTGGAGGGAGCTGTCGCCCTACGGCGACTGAGGGAGGATACGCAGGGTGGAGATGTGGATTCCGGCCTTGCAAAGAGTGGCGTGTAAGGCCACTCAAAGCCTTGTTTAACGGCTAATTTGATGCCTGCGCCGCCCTCCCTCCGGCACTGTAGTGCCACCTCCCTCCAAGAGGGAGGCAGGGTTTAAACCACTTTTCATTTTCAATTTTCCATTTTCAACTTTCAATTAGAAAATTTTCAATTTTCTAACTTTTTCCTTCTCAAAATCCGCATTTTATGCACTTTTTTGACAACACTAATTTTACTCATAAAAAAAGATAAAGGGGGGAAAATAAAATTGCTGAGATTTTATATACAGCTATTTTTAAAAGGTTGGAGGATTATACAAATGACTAATAAAACTATGGGCATAGTCAGAGGCATAGGCGCAGGTCTTGCAGCAGGCGCAGTGCTTGGAGCAGCCGGCTCATATGCCTTTCATAACCAAAAGTCCCTTAAAAAGAAAGGCAAGAAGGTTGCCAACACTGTAACAGATATATTCGATAACGTACAGTATCTGTTTAAATAAGTAAAAGCGAGGCCTGATTCATTTTTTTGAATCAGGCCTTAATTTTTTAATTTGCAATGCCATAGATATTAGAGCAGCAAGAATAACAACGGTAGCACCCAAGCTTAAATATATCTTTATGCTGTAAAGGCCAACATCGTCGGCAAGCTGCGAATTGCCTACATAGGGCACTACTGTGTACAGGTATTTAGGGGCTTTATCCTCAATATTTTTTAAGTACATATTTGCCATATCAGAGGTTATTTTTTGCATACGCTGATTTTTTTCTGCGTCTTCAGGGGGATTAAATTTAAGCTCCCTATATATGGGGGTTATTTGCCCCTTATCTATATACAAGGGCACATATTGCGTGGCCTTAACATAGGGCAGCTCGCCTAGTGTGCCTATGTTAAAAATAAACATAACGCCTGCGTCTCCGCCCTCCTGAGAAGGCATATTAAGGGTAGCGTTGCCTATAGAGCTAAAAATGACGGTTCTGCGGCCTTTATCGCTGTCCGGCCTTCTAAAAACCTTATATTCAAAAGGCTTAACCTGAGTTTTTGTGTTTGCTACAATAAAATCTGCGCCTGCCCTAACCATTGTATCGGCCCAGGTTTTTTGATATTCCTCAAAGCTCTCATTTTCAGGAAAGACAGCCATTACTATTATAAAATCCACTTCCTTGCGCACCGCTTCAATCTTCTCGCTTACCGCCGTAAGATAGTGAGATTTAGGCATGGCAATGCGCTGCCAAGGGTTTGCTGCGGGATTAGGATTAGATATGCGGCTTTCGGTGTTGTAATCTACATAGTCTATGGCGTTGTCGTCCAAAAGGGAGACATAGGGCTTTGCCTCGGCCTTAAAGGGGTAATCGGCAGCCTTGGTTATGCCGTAGGTGAAGGAGAAAAACGCCAGCCTTACGCCGTTTATCTCCTCTATAACATAGTCCTTTTGCTCTTTGCTTGAGGGTGCTGTTCCAACGTGCTGAATGCCGTATTTATCAAGGGCAGAGATGGTGTTAAGCAGCCCTGCTTCGCCGTAATCGTAGCAGCCCTCGCAGGCTGTGGCAGCAAGCTTAATGCCCGCCTTGCTCATTGCAGCGGCCAGCTCCTCAGGTGCACTTACAGCAGAGGGGACTATAGGCTTTGCACTGCCTGCAATTGGATTGCCCAAAAAAGCTGTGGTGTAATCCAATTGGTCAAGGTAGGGTTGGAGCTTGTTAAATATGGGTGAAAGGTTATAGCCTTTGCCCTGCTTTGCGGCGGTTATTTGTTCTTGAGTAAACTCAATGTTACCCAAAAAGCCTATGGTTAAATTGTGCATCTCCTTAGGCCCTGCCTCCTCGGAGCTAACAGCCTCCTGAGCACCGGCAGTAAGGGTAAATTGAGTTAAAATGCAAAGGATAAGTAAGAGCATTAATAGCTTGCAGCGCAGAGGAAACACCTCAATTCTATAGTCGCTTTTTGAGTGGATTGACTATTAATAACATAGCAGGGGCGACCGCATTCGGCCGCCCTTTGACAGTTTGTTTAAATTAGAGCCGGATTGCCTTACTCCTGAGGCTGTGCGTCTGTTACAGG
>JAISYX010000060.1 GCA_031269595.1 Oscillospiraceae bacterium | reverse complement strand
CCCGTTTTATCCCAACACGTACCCACGGGTCAGGCAAGCCGTGACCCCTACAGAGCGTATAGTTTATATTGAAAGCTCGTGGGCTACTGCGTAGAACTTTTCGTCAAAGGGCTTTGCGGGTGCGTCCTTGCGGGAGAGAGCAAAATCACAGTTGGTAATCCTGCCGTCCTTCATTATAACTATCTTTGCGCTTTGCCCCTCAAGCAACAGCTCCACCGCATGGTTGCCCATTTGGCTTGCTACAGCTCTGTCTCTTGCGGTGGGGCAGCCTCCGCGCTGAACGTGGCCGAGCACTGTAACCCTTGTCTTTTCTTCTATGTCCTCAACCTCAAGTGCCTTGCGCTCAAGCTCCGAGAGGCTCTCACGCTCTCTTTTGATAATTTCCTTTATCTTAAGCTCAATAGCATTTGCTATTGTTTGAGTGGATATGCCAAGCTTAAACGAGACACCCTCGGCGGCAACGATTATGAAATACTCCTTGCCTGTTTTGCGGGTTTCTTCTATTCTGTCCGAAACCTCGTTGACTACATCCTCCATGGTGTTAACCTTTTCGGGTATAAGCACGGCTGTTGCGCCAACTGCTATGCCTGTGTATAAGGCCAAATCTCCGGCATTTCTGCCCATAACCTCAATTATGCAGCATCTGTCGTGTGCCTCCATGGTATCACGGATTTTATCCGTCATCTCCATAGCGGTGTTCATGGCGGTGTCAAAGCCTATGGTGTATTCTGTGCAGCGTATGTCGTTATCTATAGTGCCGGGTATGCCAATGCAGTGCACGGCGTCCTCGCCTGTGCACAGGTCGTTTGCGCCTGCAAACGAGCCGTCTCCGCCTATAACAACTATGCCCTTTATGTTAAGAACCTTGCAGGCAAGCTTGCCAAGAGCCACGCCCTGGGGAGTTCTAAACCTGTTGCTTCTGGCTGTATAGAGCATAGTTCCGCCCTTGTGAATAATGCCCGAAACAGTCCGCAGCTCCATTAATATGGCGTTTTTTTGCGGGTCGTTTTCAATATCATAGCCGCCTGTGGCCTGAATGATTTCGCCTATGTTAACTAATCCGTTGTAGCCGTGCCTTATGCCAACAACCTCTATGGTTCGGTTCTCTTTTTCGGCCTTGGCCTTTGCGGTTCTAACCACCGCACGAATTGCGGCGTTCATGCCCGGGGCGTCGCCTCCTGAGGTGAGAACAGCTATTCTCTCAGCTTTCATTTATAAAGTCAGCCCTTCCTGATATTAATATGTATCTTGATTATTTAAGGCCATGCTCAAAACAGCCTTACAAATAATTATATACGTTTTGGCGGATATAATCAATATCTCTAAAAAAATTCTTGTAATTTGCACATTAAAATCGAATTTTTGTAGTGGAATATTATGATGAACCACCAAGAGTTTTATTTAACAACCACATTTTCAGCCCCAAGAATCTGCTTTAGCTCACCCAGCATAACCTCATTAAGGCTTGTGCCAACAGCAAGACGCTCCCGCTTTTGCTTGTTATTTTCAGGCTTATAAAAATATATGGCGGTTTTACCCTCAAATATGCGCAAAACCTTGCTTGCTCGCTCCTGTATTTCAGGGGAATTTGCGGGAAGGCGCAAATGCAGACCCACAGCAGGGCTTGCTGTTGCACTCTCCACAGTTCTAATTACAGGGGGAGAGGGCTCTTTTTTGCGCTCAAACTGCCTGCGTGTAGCAACCTTGCTCAGTTCCTTAGCGTTGATTATGTCGCAGACCTCCTCGCACACCAGCTTTAGCTCCTCGTCCTCACGTGAGCTTATCCTTGCCCTTATGCACACTACATTACCCGCCACTAAAAGGTGGTTGTAGTCCGTTAGCTTGCTTGAGAAGACTATAAGCTCTGCTCCGGCGGTAAAATCCTCTATGCGCACAAAGGCCATAGTCTCGTTGCGCTTTGAGATTTTAAGCTTAACGGTATCTATTATGGCCGTTAGAGTTACATAATGGCCGTCCTTGTAGCGCACATCTCCTGCCTCAAGGCTTTGGGCTATATCCAATAGTCTGTCTGCTCCTATTTCAAGGGATAGCTCCTTGTACTCCTGTAGGGGGTGCCCTGAGAGGTACAGGCCTGTAATCTCCTTTTCAAAGTTGAGCAGCTCCCTTGTGCCAAACTCGTCAAGCTCAGGCAAATCGGGGCCTTTATCCTCAAACTCAAAGGAGGAGCTGTCAAAAAAGCCTATTTGACCCTCTATATTTTTGCGGCGCACTGTTTCAAGTGAGCCTATTATGCCCTCAGAGGCAATGAGCATTTGCCTGCGGTTTGCCCCAAGGCCATCCAGAGCACCGCATTTAATCAGGTTTTCAAGCCCCTTGCGGTTTAAATCCTTGCCGTACATCCGCTTGCAAAAATCATAAAAGGATTTAAATCTGCCGTTTTTACCCCGCTCCTCTATCATTTGCAGTATAGTGCCCCTGCCCAAATTTTTAATGGCCAGCAAACCAAAGTGAATTGCACCATCCTTGGCGGTAAAGCCCATTACTCCAGTGTTAACATCAGGGGGGAGAACCTTTATTTTAAGTCTGCCGCACTCCTCTATATATTCGGCCACCTTAGAGGAGCTATCCAGCACAGAGGTTAGCAGGCCTGCCATGAACTCGCAGGGATAGCGGCACTTGAGATAGGCTGTTTGATATGATACAAAGGCATAGGCTGCCGCATGGGACTTATTAAAGGCATAGGAGGCAAAGGAGACCATCTCATCGAAGATGCTGTTGGCAGCGGCAGCACTGACGCCTCGGCGCATTGCGCCCTCAACCTCCACATTGCCCTGCTCATCAACAAGACCGTTTATAAAGATTTCTCGTTCACGCTGCATTACCTCATGCTTTTTTTTGGACATGGCACGGCGCACTATATCCGCCCTGCCAAGGGAGTAGCCCGCAAGACTGCGGAACACCTGCATAACCTGCTCCTGATACACCATGCAGCCGTATGTAACATCTAAAATATCCCTGAGCTTTTCATCCTTATATGTTATGAGCTTAGGGTTGTGTCTGTTCTCGATATATCGTGGTATGGATTCCATAGGCCCAGGCCTGTAAAGGGAGATAACTGCTATTAAATCCTCAATGGCGGTGGGCTTTAGCTGCGTTAAAACGTTGCGCATTCCCGCCGATTCAAACTGGAACACGCCCCCTGTCTTGCCTGCGGAGAGCATTTCATACACAGGTGTATCAGAATCGGATACCTTGTTAATATCAAATTCAGGCTCACGCTCACGTATCATGCGGGAGGCGTCGTTTATAACGGTTAAGGTGCGCAGGCCTAAAAAGTCCATTTTAAGCAGGCCAAGCTCCTCAAGGGTGGTCATAGTGAACTGAGTTACGGTGGATTCATCATTCTTTGCAAGGGGCACATAGGCAGAGACAGGCAGCTCTGTTATAACCACTCCCGCCGCATGGGTAGAGGAGTGGCGGGGCATACCCTCCAGCTTGATAGCTGTGTTTATAAGTTCCTTAACACTGGCGTCATTTTGATATTCATTGCTTAGCTCTGTGGATTTAATCAAGGCCTTTTCAAGGGTCATGCCAAGCTCCATAGGCACCATTTTTGCAACCTTATCGGCCACATTATAGGGTATGTCCATGGCTCTTGCCACGTCACGTATTGCAGCTCGGGCGGCCATAGTTCCAAAGGTGACTATCTGTGCAACGTGGTCTGCACCGTATTTTGAGATAACATAATCGATAACCTCTTGGCGGCGTTCGTAGCAAAAGTCTATGTCAAAATCGGGCATACTCACACGCTCAGGATTCAAAAAACGCTCGAACAGCAGGCTGTATTTGATTGGGTCTATGCCTGTTATGCCAATGGAATAGGCCGCAATGCTGCCCGCACCGGAGCCCCTGCCGGGGCCAACAGGAATGCCGTTGCGCTTGGCGTAATCTACAAAATCATGCACTATTAAAAAGTAATCTACATAGCCCATGCGGTTGATGGTTGAGAGCTCGTATTCAAGGCGTTCTATAAGCGGCTCAGCGGGATTCTCTCCATAATTTTTGCGCAAGCCCTCATAGCATTTATCACGGAAGTATTCATAGTGGTCCTGCCCGTTTGGGACTTCAAAATGGGGCAGCTTGGTGTTGCCGAACTCAAATTCCAGATTGCACATTTCGGCAATTTTTGCGGTGTTGTCGGCGGCCTCAGGCAGTTCAGGGAAGAGGGAGCGCATCTCCTCCTCACTTTTAACATAGAACTCCTCACTGCCGAATTCCATTTGATTAGGAGAATTTATAGTGGTGTTGGTTTGTATGCACAACAACACCTTGTGGATTTTGGAATCCTCTTTGTTTATGTAATGGCTGTCATTTGTTACCACAAGCGGGATATTTGTTTCACGTGAAACTTTAATAATATCGGGATTAGTCCTAAGCTGGTCGCCTAAGCCGTGATTTTGCAGCTCGAGAAAATAATCTTCTTTAAATAAGTTTTTGTAATAGAGTGCAGTCTCCTTGGCGGCGGCGTAATCTCCCGCCGAGAGCGCACGGGGAATTTCACCCGCAAGGCAGGCGGAAAGCGCAATTAAGCCCTCGTGATGCTTTTCAAGCAGCTCCCTATCTATGCGGGGCTTGTTATAAAAGCCCTCTGTCCAGGCGTGAGACACCATGGCGATAAGGTTTTTATAGCCCTGCTCATTCTTGCAGAGCAGAACCAGGTGATAGTTTGCGTTATCCACACCGTGAACCTTATCAAAGCGGCTGCGGGGCGCAACATAGACCTCACAGCCTATTATAGGCTTTATGCCCTGCTTTTTGGCCTCCCTGTAAAAGTCGATAACACCGTACATTGCGCCGTGGTCGGTAACGGCCACAGCTGTTTGGCCAAGCTCCTTGACCTTAGCGACTAAATCCTTTATGCGGCATGCGCCGTCTAATAGGCTGTATTCGCTGTGTATATGTAAATGGACAAAGTTGGACATTTTGGCATTACCTGCTTTCTTGGGGTGAGGTTTTCAGTTGTCAAGGATTACTTGACAACTGAAATTATTCCTTGAGTTCCGCAAACCTATCAAAATCACTTTGAAACAGCCTGTCCTGTATAATGCGGTATTTCTCAAACTCACTTTCGGCGTGAGCCTTGGCAATTTCGGCAGTTATTTTACCTGCATCACTTAAAATATCACGGTCAGCTGCCTCAATAAAGCGATTAAGGCGTGTTTCCCAGTCTTGCATAGTCATAGGAATGTGACGTGTGGCTTGAAGCTCTGCTAAATCTAAATAGGCAGAAACCAACCGTTCTAATTGCCTCATTTCAAATTCGCTTAAATAATTTTTTGCTACTACCACATCAAACTTCTGTATTTTTCCACGGGGTGCGTCTTTCCACGTTTCAAGCCCCATATGTTCTTTTTTGTGGTCTGCACGTTCTACAATCAGTTCTGCTGCGGTGTGCCCATGAATAGCCCAGTGGAGTTTATTTTGCACAGTGGCAAAAAAGCGTTTTGTAGCTGTTGCGGCAACATCATAGTCAATTGATGTTGAATAAATATCAGTAATTTTTTGATAAAACTTGCGTTCTGAAAGCCGGATTTCACGAATACGCTGCAACTGTTCTTCAAAATATTTTTCAGTCAAAATTGAGCCGCCGTTTTTCAGGCGTTCATCATCCATTGCAAAGCCTTTGATTGTGTAGTCTTTTACAATGTTGTTAACCCATTTACGAAATTGCACAGCTCGCTCGTTTCCTACCTTAAAACCAACCGCAATAATCATTTGAAGATTGTAATGGTCAATTCTGCGCTCAACCTGCCTGCTGCCCTCATTTTGAACTATTCGAAAACTTCGAATAGTTGCCTCTGCCTGCAGCTCGTTGTCATCAAAAACATTTTTGATATGGTAGTTTATAGTGTTCACTTCCACGCCATAAAGAGCAGCCATTAGCTTTTGTGTTAGCCAAATGTTCTCATCCTCGTAACGCATTTCTACACTGTCTTCATTATCTCCCGTGGCGGCCACAAAAGTTAAGTATTCCGCCGCACTGCTTCTAATAGTGTGCTCTGCGGTAATTTTTTTATTATCAGATTTCAAATTCAGGTCTCCTAATCTATGCCGCAATAATAGCTGTGTCAAGCATCACTTTACACCGCAAAGCCTATCAGAAAAATATCCCAGCGAGGACCTTTGTATTTGGTTAATAATAGAGGCGTGCTCTACGGTTGTGCCTACAATCTCGTGGAGGATAAACCTTGTTCTCATCTCCTCAGAGAGGTACAAGCAGCCCCTTTTTATATCGGTGTGATGGTCTGTTGTGCCGTAGGTCAGTCTGAGACCTATTAGAGAGTTGAGATTATCCTTGTATTTATCAAGCTTGTTTGCCATGTCGCCATAGCCGCCGTCGTACAAAGCCCAAACCTCATCCTTTATAAATTCCCCCTTTGCATCCTTTGCGGGGAGCTTTACATAGGGAGCTTTGCCTTCGGGGTCAGGTGCAAAGGCGGAGGCATATGCCAGAGAATAATCACTTTTAATTGAGGCAAGATATTTCTCTCGAGCCTCTTCTATACTTAAATCCTTATACTTGGCTATCTCCTTTTCAATAAAATCAAGAGATATAGCGTTTGTCAGTTTTGGCTCTAAAATGCCCTCGTCATCATAAAGAGCGGGGAAAAGCACATCAACATAGCCGTAAATGCCCTTTGTGTTCATGGCGATATTCAGTGCGCCAAAGCCGCCCATAAGCGGGCCTCCTGCAAGGCCTCTGCCCAGTGAGTTCTTCACAGTGCGATAGTGGCTGTCCACATACTCCACGACATCCTTGGTTACAAAATCCTCCCAATTGCCTGTTACAGGGGAATTTGCAAAAAAGCTACAGCCAAGCTTGTTAAAGCCGCCTATAGTAACGGCTATCATTTCGCCTATTTCTTTTTCAGCAATTTTATTATTCATGAAGGGGGCAAGCTCACGCATACCTACTGCGGCTATATTGCCTGACGAAGGCCGCTGGCTGTTGCCTGTATCCAGCATGATGTAAATTACGGGGTAATCCTTTTTGCCGGAAGCATAGCCATAGGGTAGATATATGCAGATTTCCTGCTCGTCCGGCTCGCCTATTATGTTGTTGCTTAGGGAGGGGGCGGGGATGGTGACAGCCTCAATAGTGCCCTTTTCCCTTTCGGCAACAGAAGCAGTGCCGTTGGAGCGGCCTGAATTACAGCCCGCACACACTGCGATTAAGCCCGTTAACACAGCAAGAATCAAGGTGCAGATACATATTTTTTTCATGTTATTTACCTCCGTTTTTTTTCTATTTACTGGCTTGTTTGTAGGGGCAGACCTATGTGTCTGCCCAAGTAACGCAAATTTGCCGTGTTCAAGGGCAGACACATAGGTCTGCCCCTACGATTTTTTAGACACCCAATTTAGCATACGGACTAAAGCCCTGCTGCAAGCTCCATCAGCCTTTTAATCCTGTGGTTAACCCCTGAGCGGCTTAAGCTTGGTGTTAGCAGCTCGCCTATTTCACGCAGGCTAAGCTCTGGGTTTTCAAGGCGGATTTGCGCTATCTCACGCAGCTCCTCAGGCAGAGAGCCATTTGCTGCTTTGATTTTTTCAATAGCGGCGATTTGCTCACCTGCCGCCTTGACTGTTTTGCTTATGTTGGCAGAATCGCAGTTAGTCTGACGGTTTGCGTCGTTGCGCATATCCTTTTCTATAACAACATCTGTGTAGGCAAGATAGGCCTGAATTGCCCCTATATGCCCTAAGAAGTCGGCTATTTGCTCCCTGCCCTTTACGTAGACTATGCGCTGATTCTGGCGTATGGCGGCCTTTGCACCTATGCCCAGTGCGGCCAGCTTTTCGCACAGATATTCGCTCTGCGCCTCGCTCTGGGTGCTAAATTCAAGGTGGTATTCCTTGTTTGGGTCGGTTAAAGTGCCGGAGGCCAAGAATGCTCCCCTCAGCATTGCGGCAGCTCCACCGTCGCTCTCTACCTTAAAGGAGTTAATAAGCTTGGTAAGGCGTTTCTCGTCCTCCGTTGAAGTGAGTGAGGCCGTAAAATGCGCCCTTTTGTGCTTGGCGGCATAGCGTGTACTAACCTGTGCAATAATGCCGAAGCAATAGAGCAAATCCTCTGCAAGGCGTGCGGCGACCTGTTTATTTTCGGTGTAAAGAGCAAGCTCGCCGCTCTCTTCCTGCTTGCAGCAGCGTATAAAGCCGTAAATTTCAGCAAGGACATACTTGGGATTTTCGGGAGCTTTGCGGCAGATTTCGTTTTTTACATCAGATGAAAATGACACGCGGACACCTCCGTCTATTTTTTAAGTATATCCCTGTGGGTTACGCTCACCCTTTTTCCCTGTGCCTTAAGGTGCTCACAAAGGTGCTGAGCCATGGTTACAGAGCGGTGCTTGCCTCCTGTGCAGCCAAAGGCTATGGTCATTTGGCACTTGCCCTCGTTTAAATAGAGGGGCATGGAGTAATCAATCAGATTAAACACACGCTCAAGGAAGCCCAGCGCAGCCTCTGTGCGGCTGACGTACTCGCTAACCTCTTTATCAAGGCCTGTTAGGTCTTTAAGCTCGTCTATGTAAAATGGGTTTGGTAGACAGCGCACGTCAAAGAGCATGTCAGCCTCTGGGGGCAAGCCATTTTTAAAGCCGAAGGAGAGGCAGTGGATAATAAGCGGTTCATCTGATTCCCCAAGGAACATGCCGCTTATTACAGTTTTTAAATCCATGGGGGAGAGCTGGGTGGTGTCGATGATATAATCGGCACTCTCACGCACCTTTTGCAGAGCTGTGCGTTCTGCCTGGACGGCGTCCGCCACTGCACCCATGTATTTCTCCGATAGGGGATGCTTGCGGCGTGTCTCTTTAAAGCGGCGAATCAGAGTGTCGTTATCTGCGTCAAGGAACACAAGCTTATAGGCCATGCCCTCCTTGGTGAGGAGCTCCAGCTCTGTAAATATAGAATTAAACATTGTGCCGCCCCGAATGTCAGTAACCACGGCAACCCTGCTTATTTGGCCGTTATCCTGACTGTCGCACAGCTGATAAAATTTTGATATTAGGCTTGGAGGTACATTATCTACACAATAGTAGCCTATATCCTCCAAGGCCGCCACAGTTCGGGATTTACCGGCCCCCGAAAGCCCTGTTATTATAAGAAATTCCATGTTTATTACCCTTCTGGAGGAGTGTAATGTCTAAATCTTCACGCTTAAGGGGCGATGGGTGCGTCTTTGGAGTGAAAAGTGAAAGGTGAAAAGTGAAGAGTTGTGGTGGATTTGCTGCGCAAATTTTGATTAAAAAGTAGTTTAAGCTTAATTTATAGTGGGATACGACTGGGCAATTTTTAGCCTCTGATCTCTGGCCTCTAGTATAGCATATTTACAGAGAAAAGTCAATTTTTGTGCGATTTTAGGCGGGTTTTTGAGGGCTAAAAATGGCTAAGGCATGGGCTTTGCGGGTGCACGAATATGTTAATAAGAAGTTTACATATGTCTTTTTCAATCGTAATTAATGGTGAACTTGCTGCGCAAATTTTGATTAAAAAGTAGTTTAAGCTTAATTTATAGCGGGAACTGCGACTGGGCAATTTCTAGCTTCTAGCCTCTGGCCTCTAGCAGGGATTTGCTGCGCAAATTTAATTGAAAATGTAATTCCCCTCAACGGAGGGGTGAACTGAAGGGGCGGGGTGGTTTATACGTCCGCAAACGCCCAACCCAACGCCTAATTAAGAGCGAGAACAAAGCAAAAAGCTAAAAAGCAAGCACCACGCTCTGAAAATCCACGAAAGTGAGAACATAATGCCCGCAAAGACCACCCTCGTCTTTCGCCTGCGGGGCGAAAGTCTTCCCCTCCGAAGAGGGGAATTTTAGGCGGCTTAGCCTGAAGCTTTTAATTTAAATTTGCGAAGCAAATCCACCGTAATTTTCAACTTTCAATTTTCAATTGTCAATTTATCTGCCTACCTTGCGTATCTCGCACTCTAAGCAAACTCCCTTTTTAGCCTTTACCTCGTCTTGGATTTTTTGCACAAGTGCCTCAACATCACGGCAGCTTGCGCCGCCCTTGTTTATTATAAAGCCTGCGTGCTTTTCGCTTACCTGTGCGCCGCCTATGCTTGCGCCCTTTAGACCGCACTCCTGTATCATAGTGCCTGCAAAATAGCCCTCAGGGCGTTTAAAAACGCTGCCTGCGCTGGGAAACTCAAGGGGCTGCTTTTCCTTACGGCTGCCCATGAACTTCTCCATTTCGGCCTTGATTGCCTCTTTTTCGCCCTGCTTTAGCTCCAGTAAAAGGCTGGTTATAATATATTTATTTTCACTATAAATGCTGTGTCTGTAGCTGAGCTGCAGCTCCTCTGCTGTAAAGCTGCCTAGCTTGCCAGATGTATCTATGTGCTCGCAGCCGATTAGCACCTGCTTCATCTCGCCGCCATAGGCACCGGCATTCATAAAGGCTGCGCCGCCTGCGCTCCCAGGGATGCCCCAGGCGAACTCCAGCCCGCTAAGTGAATTGCTGAGAGCAAAGGCGCAAAGCTTAGAGAGAAGCGCACCTGCACCGCATTTGATGCGGTTGCCGTCCAGCAGCTCAATGGAGGTGAAAGCCCCTGTAAGCCGGATTACAAGCCCCTCTATACCGGCATCGGAGATAAGCAGATTTGAGCCGTTGCCAATGATAAAATAGGGTATATTAAATTCCTTGCAGAGGTTAAGTGTGTGCTGTAAAGCTGCAACACTTTCCACCTCGATATAATAATCAGCCTTGCCGCCGATTTTGAAGGAGCTGTGCTCGCTCATAGGCTCATCAATTTTAACTGTGCTAAGCTGTTCAATAAAAGTCATTAATTTACTCCCTTACCGTTTAAATATAGATTAGCAGCACCTATTATGCCCGCCTCATTGCCCAAAATGGCAGAGAGGAACTTGGTTTGCTTTTCAGAATATTTGCTAAAGCGTTCCTTTTTAATGTAGCTGCGCAAGGGGGTCATGAGTGCCTCGCCTGCATTGCTCAAACCTCCGCCTATGCACATTATATCGGGCTGGAATATATTGATTATGTTAACTATTCCGCAGGCGACATAGCTTACAAATTCGCAAACCACAGCCTCGCCTGTGGGGTCGCCAAGCTGCATGGCCGCAAATGCTGTTTTGCCGTCAACGTTATCCAAACTGCGCCCTGCAAGCTCCCATAGCTCAGATTCGGGGTGGTCGAGCATGGCTAGCTTTGTTTGATACACAAAGGCATTAGCAGAGGCGTAAACCTCCCAGCAGCCGCGCCTTCCGCAGTTGCACTGCCTCCCGTTATGCAGAATTACCGTGTGTCCAAATTCCGCTCCTGCATAGTTAAAGCCGCTGTAGATTTTGCCGTCTATTATAATTCCGCTGCCCACGCCAGTGCCTAAGGTTATGGCCACGGCGTTTTTTGCGCCCTTGGCCGCTCCTGCCAGATTTTCCGCAAAGGCGGCGCAGTTGGCGTCATTTTCTACATACACCTCATGATTAAAGCGGTGTGTCAGTTCATCCTTAAGAGGATATTTGTGCATATCAAGGTTGCCGCTAAACTCCAGTATACCCGTTTGCGGGTTGACTGTGCCCGGGCTGCCTATTCCAATATATTCAATATCGTTAAATGAAATGCCTGCATTTTGCACAGCCATAAAGCCCGCCTTGGCTATGTCGTCCATGATTTCATGGGCGGGGCGGGGCATAGCTGTGGGCAAAGAGGCGGTGGCGATAACCTTAAAGCTTTTATCCACAACACCTGCTTTAATGCTTGTTCCGCCTAAATCTATTCCCAGATTATACATAAGCTCCTCCTTATTATAGGCAATTGAGACCATTTTATTTATTAACTCGCTGTAGGGGCAGACCTATGTGTCTGCCCAAAGACGGGCGTTTTGTGGCAACCTAGGGCAGACACATAAGTCTGCCCCTACAGTTGTTAGAGATAGGCAATTCTATTCGAATAAATCAACATAATCCTTGCCCGCCCATGCCTTTACATAAAAGCTTGAAGGGTTGGGAGTTTCGGCAATTTTGAGTTTGTCTTTATATTCATTGTATGAAAGGATTTTCTTGTTGTTAATTTCATCGGTTATATAATAACGTGGAGTTTTAAGCATGTTGCCTACATCATCGTAAAATTCAAAGCCCACGGTAAGCTCAATTCCTTTTGTAAGGCTGCGTATTTCAGTGTAGCTTTCTTCATCGTAAGCAACCTTTTGGTGCAATCTGCCCTCGCTGTCAATTGAGCCGTTGCCGTACAAATCATTAAAGGACGGACTATACTCATTTAAGCTATATATTTCACCCATCTGATTATTATAAACAATAATCAGCTCGTTGCTGCCGTTGCCGTCTATGTCACGTATAACATAGCCAAACTCCGTGTATGCTGCTATAGCTTTGTAATCAAAGTTTTTGGAGTTTATGCGTTCTCTTTTTGCCTTAGCGTCCTTTTTAGCATCGCTGTTAAACCAGATTACATCTGCTCTGAACGTTTCAATAGTAGAGGCATAGGCTGCATCTGCGGGCTTTTTGTAGCTTGCCTTTTCAACAGGCTTCCAATCATCATCATCTGCTTCAAACAGGTTGACATAATCCGTGCCTGCCCATGCAAGAGCGTCAAAAGATGGGCATTCAGGGTCGGTGATTGTATCCCAGTGGGTTATGTCGGCCTTTTGTTCAGCGTTAAGCTTGTTGTATTCAGCCTCTGTTATTACGGTTCGGTTGCCTTTGGAATCAACCTTGAAATACCTTGCACCTACATCTGCCAGCATGTCTTCAATATCAAGCTTAGATATAAATTCTTTTGTTTTACCATTAGCGGATATTTTGTAAACAAATGTAGTGTGGCCCGGATGCAAGCTAATGTCCTTACAGATATTTCCGTTTTTATCTATCAGGCAGAAGGAATGATCTTCAAAAACCTCCAGCAAATTAGGCTTACCATCAACAAGTGTGTATATTGCGTCAATGTTTTCATTTGCAAAAAAGATTAGCTCAGGTGTGCCGTTGTTGTTTAAATCACGTATTACATAGCCAAAGCTATTTGAACGATGCATACTGTCGCTTAAGGATACAATACTGTCACTGGGGATGTTATATTCGTAGCGGTCAGGGTTTTCGTTGTAATCAATTATCAAGCTACGGTAGCTATCAAGCAAATCGGCATATCTTTTATCGCTTGGCTCACGGTAGACCCTGTGTGTTTCAGGAATCCAATAACCGGAATCGTCAACATAATCATCAGCATTCCTAGCCCCCAATTCAATATAAGTGGGGTAAGTCTCAGGGCGTATTAACTCTTCATTTTTATCACAGCCTGAAAAAGCAAGTAATAATGCTAAGGTTACAAGTACAGAACAAATTTTTGCTGCTCTCATTTTCAATTCCTCCTAAAATGATTCCCAATCTGCCTTAACCTCACGTGTGGGTGCTGATTCGTCCATATCCATTCCAAGATTGTGCAGCAGCTCCTGTGCTGCGTTGTAGCCCAGTTTCTTTTGTCTGTTATTCATAGCCGCAACCTCTATTATAATGGCAAGGTTGCGCCCTGGCTTAATTGGAATGGTGAGCAGGGGCAGCTTGTTGCCCAAAATCTCGGTGTATTCGCTGTCTATTCCCATTCTGTCGTATATTTTGGTAGCGTCCCAAATTTCCATGTTTATAACCATGTCTATTTTCTCGGTTATCTTTACTGCGCCCATGCCAAAAATGCGCCTTGCATTGATAATGCCTATGCCCCTAAGCTCAATGAAATGCCTGATATTGGCGGGAGCAGAGCCAACCAGAGTTTTGTTTGAAACTCTGCGTATTTCAACCGCGTCATCGGCTATAAGGCGGTGGCCTCGCTTGACCAGCTCAATGGCTGTCTCACTTTTGCCAACGCCGCTGTCTCCAACCAGCAGCGCACCCTCGCCGTATACCTCCACAAGCACCCCGTGGCGTGTAATGCGGGGCGCAAGCTCCACATTAAGAAAGGCAACCAAGGCAGAGATAAAGCCTGAGGTAGGCTCTATAGTTTTAAGGATAGGTATATTGTACTTCTTTGCAGCAATGAACATCTCATCAAAGGGGTCAAAATTTCTGGCCAAGATAATGGCGGGAGCTTTGTTTTTGAGCAAATCATCAAGGCTCTTCTTCCTGTTTTCAGGTGAAAAGCCCTTAAGAAAGGCCATTTCTGTTCTGCCGAATACCAGCAGACGACCGTTCTCGTAATAATCAAAAAATCCCATAAGCTCCACCCCCGGGCGGTTAACGTCCGAGGAGGTAACAAGGATTTCGGAGGGTTCTTTGGGCATATATACGGTTTCGAGTAATAGCTCTTTCATAATTTGGTCAAGGGTAACCGAAAATTCAATTGACATAGCTGCACCTCTTATTAAGTTGATAGTTAAATTATACTACAATTTTTGACGGCTGGAAATAGAAAAATCAAAAATTCTGCATAATATAGCAAAAAATTTTTAATACTAGCCATAGATTGAATAAATTGAGGGTGTTTATGACTATATCTTTATTAAGAACAGTAATTTTATATATACTCGTTATAATATCAATGAGAGTTATGGGCAAGCGGCAAATAGGGGAGATGCAGGCCTCCGAGCTGGTTGTAACGCTCATGATTTCAGATTTAGCCACTCTGCCCATGCAGGACACAGGGGTTTCTATTTTTTATGGACTTGTGCCTATTTTAGGGCTGGTGTTTATGGAGCTGATAATCTCGTTTATCATGCTTAAATCACGCAAGCTGCGGCGTGTGATAGGCGGCAGCCCTGTTATTGTTATTAGAGACGGTGTAATTATACAGCAATCAATGAAGGATTTGCGCTATTCAAACGATGATTTGCAGGAGGATTTACGCAAGAATAACATATTTGATATAAGCACAGTTGATTATGCTATAGTTGAGACTGACGGGACTATAAGCTTTTCTTTAAAGCCGGAGTATGCCCCTCTAACACCGGATACAGCGGGCAAGCCGCCAGAGAGCAAGGGCATAGCCTCTGTGCTTATGAGCGACGGAAAAATCATTGACGAGGCTCTGGAGCTCTCTAACAAGGATAGGAATTGGGTGCAGCGTGTGCTTCAAAAAGAGGAGCTAAGCCAAAAGGATGTCTTCCTGCTCACCTGTGATAAATCTGAGAGCTATATGCTTGTAAGAAAGGATACCAGATGAAAAGGTTGCTTATATCAGGAGTTATTTTGTGCCTTATAGTATTTTTGTGCGTTTGGTCCAGTGTTTACACTAATCGCATTACAAACGAGCTTATAGAGGACGTAAAAGCCCTGCAACAGAACCCCACAAGGCAGGGAGTAGAGGCTCTGCAAAGCAAATGGGAGAAGAATGACCCTATGCTTTATTGCATTTCAGAGCACAATGATGTTACTGAAATTGATAAAACCATAGACATGATAGCGGCCTCCTTTGAATTTGACGAGCCTGAACACTTTAAAATGAGCTGCACAGAGGCTCTGCACGCCTTGGAGCATATACAAAAGAGTGAGGCCGCACTCTGGTGCTATGTGATTTAGCCTTACAAAATTAAATCGCCCGCTGACTGTGTACAGCCAGTGGGCGATAGTTGTTATTTAAGCAGATGCATTTAGTTAGTTAATTTTCCTTCTTGCGGCTCAAGGAGAGAAAAAGGGCTTTAATTTTGCTTAAAACTGCTTCAAAACTACCCTGCTTTACAGCTTCAGCTGGCCTATTTGCCTTAGCATCTGCATATTGATGATATTTAAACATAACAAATCTTGCTATAGGCTGGGCAATAAGCATCTCCACACCAAGCGAAATGGCAAAATTGCGAGGCCATTTGTAAAAGAACAGCCTAATTGGTTCCATGCTTATATGTCGGCCGCCTATCCATGTGCCTATAACTGTAAGGCATATAGAGAGCAGAAGAACACAGCAAAGAATGTTCACGGTGACAACGGCACGAAAACTGTCGCCTTGACTTACAATCTTGTGTGTAAGCCATTCTGAGGGCTTGTAGGTTAACAGCACCAGCGAGATAACCGCCAGCCACAAAAATGGAAGAATAGTTAGCACATCCCTCCACACATACAGGTGGAATCCAAACTCAAAGCAGGTGATAAGAGGAGCTATAATGTTGACGGATATAATTGAAATAATGCCCATAAATAGAGCAAATTCCTTTTTGCTGCGCGGCAGCCTCATGTGAAAATCCATTGAAAATCTCCTTGTAATTATAAAATAAGACAGACAGAAAAAGTGCGTATAACTCCCCGTGGAATTATACGCACTTATAGCTGTCCAGTGATATAATAATAGCATTTTTTTGTGATTTTGTCAAGTGGTTTATTTGCTGTTGTTTTTTGGTTGGAGGAAAAAGCTATGGTAAAATCTAAAAATCTAAATATTGACATTTTTCGCAAAGCTTGCTATAATGTAAACTCAAGGAAATCGGATTTATAGCAAGGCGGTTGCCACGTCCCGTAAAAGGGGGTGGTAAGATGAAGAAGATTAAACTTCTCGTGTTACTTTTAGCTTTAATTGTTATGTTTTTAGATGATTAAAGTGTGACACCGCCTGTTGTTACGAAACAGACGGTGTTGAAAAATATACCAATGCAATTCGGGCAACCGCTTTTTAAATTCGGTTTCCTTGTGCTTTTATTATACCCATATTTTTGTATTATGTCAACTGTTTTTTGCGATTTTTCTTGATGGTTTTTAATTTTTAATAGTGATTTTTTTTCTCTTTTACCTCTTGCTTCTCACACAGGCAGCCTCACACTAAACGCCGAGCCCCCGCCAATCTGACTTTTTACAGTGATATTTCCGCCATGCAGCTCGGCAATACGCTTGCACAGCGCAAGCCCCAGCCCGTTGCCTCCAAGCGAGCGGTCACGCGCCTTATCAGCCTTATAGAACCGCTCAAAGATATGCATTTGGTCTTCAGGGGCAATGCCAAAGCCTGTGTCAGATATGGTGACTATTACCTCCTTTTCGCCTGTGCTAAGGGATATATTAATCCCGCCGCCCTCAGGGGTGAACTTAATTGCGTTGTGCAAAAGGTTAATCCATATCTGCGAGAGCAAATCCTCATCACCTGTAAATTCACAGGGCTGCAAATCTGCCTCTAAATTGATGTTTTTAAGCGACCACTGCGGCTCGGTGGCAAGTGCAATGCGCTGCAGCTGCTTATCCATGCGGAATTCTTTGAGCGAAAGCGGCCGCTGCTCCCCGTCAAGTGAGGAGAGCTTAAGCAGATTATCGCTGAGAGAGGAGAGCCGCTTGGTCTCTGATTCGATTATTTCGGCATAATGGCAGCGTTCCTCAGGGGTTAGGGAATCCTTTTTAATAATAGCCGCAAAGCCGCCTATGCTGGTTAGCGGCGACTGAATCTCGTGTGAGACGTTTGAGATAAAATCCTGCCGCATGGTCTCCAGACTGTCCAAATCCTTTGCCATTTTATTAAATGCTCCGGCAATGTCGCTGTGAGGGGAATGGTCTGAATACTCAATTAATACGTTAAAATTACCCTGAGCAACCTGGTCTATAGCGTCCAGCAAGCTCTGATGAGCGTCCATTATTTCATTCTTTTTTGCAATACGCCGTATTGCGCTAAAGGTCCACACGCACACACCAAATAGAAAAAATCCGCTTATATCAGATAAAACCACTGTTAACATATGAGAAGAAGAGGGCAGTAAGAATTTCCATATCAAAGAGCTAAGCGCAGCTAATGCTCCAAGAATCACAAAAATTAAAAGGCCGCCTACAACAATGCGCCAATGCCCGCTGTGGTCATCGTGCTCTTTATGTTCATCATGCACACCCATTAAACCACTACCTCCAACCGATACCCCAGCCCACGCAGAGTTGTAATTTTAAAGCCTGATTTTTCGGCGGGGAAGCGGTCACGCAGCCGCCCAACGTGGACATCCAGCGTGCGCTCGTTGCCCTCAAAGTCGTAGCCCCATATGTCCTCAATCAGCCTATCACGGGAAAAGGTTCTGCCCGGGGAGCCTGCCAGCTTAAACAGCAGCTCAAATTCCTTCATGGGAATGTCATTTGAAACGCCGCCAAGAGTTACAGCATAGCTGTTTTTATCTATAGTTATCTTGCCTATTTGAATCACCTGTGAGGCTTCAATGTTATATCGCCTAAGCAGTGCCTTAACACGCAGGATTAGCTCGTCACCCTCAAAGGGCTTTGTGAGATAATCGTCTGCGCCAAGCTCAAAGCCCTTAACCTTTGCGGGCAGCTCGGCCTTTGCGGTAAGCATCATAATGGGCAGATTTTCGTAGTATTTGCGCAGGTTGCGGCAAAGCTCGTAGCCGTCCATGTTGGGCATCATAATATCAATTATAACCAGCTCAGGATTTTCTGAGGCTATTTTAATAAGGGCGTCCCTGCCATCTACCGCCTCGCACACCGCAAATCCGGCGGATTTCATCAGTGTAGTTACCAGCTCACGTATATTTGGGTCGTCGTCAACAATCATAAGTCTGCTCATGCGGCACTGTCCTTTCAAGTTAACCTTGTAAAATCAAAAAAATGCGCACATTTCGTAGGGGACGATGTCCACATCGTCCAGTTTTTTCGAAATTCGCAGATATTCACGGGATGATGTGGACATCATCCCCTACCGCTCCGTAAAGTTTTTGATTTTACAAAGTACTACAGATATTATACAAGGGCAATGTAAACGGAGTTTAAACACCATGTGTTAGAGTGCTCACACACCAAACAATATATTAAAAATGGTTGCTGTGCCTGCGTTCTTACCTTTCGTATTTCTTTAAACTAAATTCTTTCAAACATTTTAACTCCCTTTGTGCGCAAAAAGAGCAGCAAGCCCACATCAATGGCTAAAATTATGGCAAGCAGAATCAAGCCTGTTATAAAATAATTTATCCCAAGGAGTAAAACTCCTGCCACAAACAGGAATATCATAACCGCAAGTGAGCCAAGGGAGATAAAGGTTGCCGCCAGCACAGAGGCACTCTGCTTGACTATAATGGTGTCGTTAATGCCGTCCAGCTTGGGGAAGAGCAGGTTGCAAAGCAGACCATGCTGAGCGGTAAACCACTGCACAGCCAAGGGGAGTGTAAACAGCAGTATGGCATCCTGCAAGCTTGGGTGCAAGCGAAGTGAAATTAAAGTGCCTGTAATAATAATTGCAGGGAATCCCAGCACAAGGTTCATGGCTATTTTTGCATCAAAAATTTTGCCTGTAGGAATGGGACCGGAGCGCAGTATCCACAGGCTGTCACGCTCAAGTGAGATAGAGGGCGCAGTGGTGTAGGACATTCCTGCACAAAAGCTGAGTACGGCCACGCAGCCCAAAATTGCCATTGAGGAGAGGTTAAGCTCAGGGGGGATTATCTTTTCAACACCCGCAAAGAAGATATAAACACCCAAACCAATTTCCAGTATATACCCAAAGCCGGAATTTAACAGGTACATGGGTGTTGCTGCAAAGCGTTTTAACTCCTTTAAAAGCAGGGCGGATGAGAGCCCCTTTTGCTTTATAAGCTTTTCTTTATACGCTATGCGCTTTGTCTTTTTGCTGGAGGTGGCAAAGCTTATAAAGGTTTTTGAGAGCAGAAGCATTATAAGGGCAAAGGGTAGGAGTATCCACAGTGCGGCATATAGTGCCGAGAGCAAATCCAGCCTTGTTAAAGCCTGACCAAGGTAATAAAAGGGCGGGAGCAGCCGCTGGTAGGAGGTCGCCATAGATACCCCGCTGGCTATGAGCTGTTGCATTCCGCTGCCGTTTAAATATCTTACTGCCCAAAAGTAAATGCCTATAAAGGCGAAGTAAAACAGAATGGTAAAAAAGTTTTGATTGCGCATTCTGCGGGCGAGCAAGGAGACAAGAAAGCCTATAAGAGCCGAAACCGCCACGCTAAGCAGAGGCAGCAGCAGTATTGTAAGTGTAAATAAGACGTAAAACAGAGGCTCTGTTTTAAAATACCAGGCATATATTGCTCCTGCAGGTACTAAGCAGGGAATGATAGTTACAAGCTCGGAGAAGTAGAGCACCATAAGGCGGCTGCCCAGAATGGTTTTTGGCTTTATGGGCAGTGCCAGAAGCAGGGGATTATCTCTTGCCTCAAACAGCATGGATTGGCTCATAAATATGCACATAAAGGAGCTGGAGCAAAAGGAGACAAAGCCTGCATAGGCAAACAAAAGCCAGCTTAGCCCCAGAGGAACAAAGGACTGAGCCATAGTATAATACATATAACCCAAGGCCACCATCATGCTGCACATGGCATAAAGTATAAGTGCGGCCATTATAATTGGGACTAATGGGTTAGTTTTGCCTGTCTTTTTAGAGTGTCCGATTCGCAAAAGGTTGCTGTAAGCTCCTTTTAGCTGAATAAAAAACAGTTTTCTAAGCATATATTTGACACCGCAAGTCCGCACACAAAACATTGTTAAAAATGTTTTGCAGAGCCTCCTGCATCCTTTCTGAGTTCTTTTTTCAAGCTTACTCTTCCACTAATCCAAGGAATACATCCTCAAGGGAGGAGTTGCCCAGCACCTCTTGCATATTACCGCAGACAAGCAGCTTGCCGTTTTGTATTATGCCCACCCTGTGGCAGAGCTTTTCGGCCACCTCCAGCACATGAGTTGAAAAGAAGATTGCGCCGCCTGCCTCTACGTGCTCTTGCATAATTTGCTTGAGTGTGTGAGAGGCTGTTGGGTCAAGCCCAACAAAGGGCTCATCCATAACAAGCAGCTTAGGCTTGTGCATTAGGGCGGAGATTATAGCGAGCTTTTGCTTCATGCCGTGGCTGTAGGCACTAAGGGGCTGAGCTAAATCTGCCGTAAGGCCAAAGGCCTCGGCGAGCTCTGCAATGCGCTCCTTGCGCTCCTTTGCGGGAATGCCAAATACATCGGCAATAAAGTTGAGGTACTTAATGCCGCTCATAAACTCATATAAATCAGGGTTATCAGGGATATAGGCTGTTATGCGCTTGCAGTCAAGGGGCTGCTTTTTAACGTCTAAGCCGTTAATTGTAATGCTGCCCTCGTCAAAGGCAAGAATGCCGCACACTGCCTTGATAGTGGTTGTTTTGCCTGCGCCGTTGTGGCCTATAAAGCCAAAAATCTCTCCGGGGGCAATGTGCAGGGTAAGGTTATCCACTGCTCTTTTTTCATCGAATCTCTTGGTTAAATGCTCTATCCTTAACATACGATTCACCCTTCTATAAAAAGTATTCTATGGTCTGCTCTGCTGTTTTGCGTGTGGTAGTGTTATATAAAATCACCGCAGCCCTATCCTTTACAGGCCCTAGGGCATAAATGGTTTTGCCTGTGCTGTCCAAATATGAAAAGGGGACGCTTCGGTTTGCTGTAAAGGGCTTGTCTTTTACAAGCTCAATGCCCTTTTGCTTAAAGGACTGCTTGCGGTAGTAGGGGTCAAACAGCTCAACCGAGCCGCCGCAAGCTCCCGTTAAAGTGACATAGTGCCAGGTGCCGTAATGCACCCACAGCACCACTGCGCCGCCCT
>JAISYX010000038.1 GCA_031269595.1 Oscillospiraceae bacterium | reverse complement strand
TTATGTGCGAGTGCTAATCTCTACATGCTGGCAAAATCTGGCGGGTATGGGACTAGTTGAATGCAGAAAAAATCGAAAAGTTTTCAACATTATTGTTGAATCCCTTCTTCCTTCTGGTAATCCTTGTTTTTTTTATTGATTTTTTCAGCGGTTACCTAGTATCTAGCATCTAGTAGTCCAGGGGCCAGAAGCTAGAAATTCTCAGTCGTATCTACCGCTATAAATTAAGTTTAAACTACTTTTTAATTAAAATTTGCGTTAGCAAATTCACCACAACTCTTCACTCTTCACTTAAAATCAGGCCTTGCAAAACGTCTAAAAAACATTGAAAAACGTGCGCAAATCTTGTTGACAAACGTTTGTTGGTTTGATATAATGGTGAAAAATGAGGTGAAATTACGTCAGCGAAAGGTAAAAGGGAACGAATGCAGGATTTGAATGCGTGGAATAACAGCACTACAAAAGAAAAAATATGGAACACCAGCCTAATATTATTTTCAGATAAGGGCTACAGCTCCGTTTCTATGCGGGATATAGCCAAGGCTGTGGGCATAAACGCAGCTTCAATTTACAACCATTTTGCATCAAAAGAGGATATACTAAAAAGCTTTTACGATTTTTATAACGAAAATCGCAATGCGGCAGCTCCAAAGCTGGAGACCCTTTTGCAGCTATGCGAAACCCTTGACCCCGTGGAGGTTCTGCTAAAGCTCAACTATCACTATCCTCCCGAAATTCAGGAGTCAATGGACCGTATTGTGATTGTCTCCTCACGTGAGATTAATTCCGACCCACAGAGCGAAGCCTTTATTTGCAGCTTTTTAGAGGGTTTTGACCAGCTTGTGGTTCCGCTTTTGGAACGGCTCGTCTCTCTTAAAAAAATTGCCCCCTTAGATATTCGTGCTTTTTCGGTTTTAAACAAATACTTTTGCTATAGCGCAGCTGTTCTTAATAATTCGCCATTTATTCTTAGCTTAGAGGAATGGAATGCAGGATTCTCAATGCTAATGTCTATGATAAAGATAATTTAAAAAGCTTTGCAAAAAAACTTATTGCAAAGCCAAGCTTTTGGGTGGTGTTTGTTTATATGATTAATAATATTCATAGCGATGCTCATTCAAGTGATAAAAACAACATGATTATAGAGCGGCCACGCATAAATCGCCTTCTTATCAACGCTCTTACGCACCCTATTACAATTGTTATTGCCGGTGCAGGATATGGCAAAACCCGTTCGGTGCAATCTTTTGTGAACAAGCTCGACACAACTACCTCTTGGGTTCAGCTAAGCGAAAACGACAATAACCCCTCGGGCTTTTGGGAAAATTATACATATTCAGTTTCAAAGAACAACCCAAGCTACGCTAAGCAACTAAAAAATCTTGGCTTTCCTGATTCTGACGATGCCTTTACCAGGTTTGTTTCTTTAATGCAGCAAAACCGTGACCCTAAACAAACCTTTGCTGCGGTGTTTGATGATTTTCATTTGATTAATAACGAAACTATTCTGCGCTGTGCAGGGCGGTGCGCTAACCATATCTCAAAAAACTCAAGGCTTGTTATAATTTCGCGAACTCTGCCAAACACCGCTGTGTTAGAGCTTATTGCCACAGATAGGGTTAGCATTATTGGCGAGGACGACCTGCGGTTTACCAACTCTGAAATTAGAGAATATTTTCAAAGCATTGGCCTTTCAATTGGCGAAGAAAATTTTAGAAGCATATACGATTCAACCAACGGGTGGGCCTTTGCCGTTAATTTGCTTGCCCGTTCGCTAAAAAAAGCCCCCAATCAGGTAATTCCTGCAATTGGGGCAATGAAGCATAATATATGCGATATGCTGGATTCTGAAATTTTTCAAAATGTCTCCCCTGAGCTTGGCCGCTTTCTTATTCGTCTCTCGCTGATAGATCATCTTAATGCAGAGCTTGTTGAAACCCTTGCAGGCGGACATTCTCTGGTTGAAGAAATGGAGCAGCTAAGCTCTTATATTCGGCATGGGCTGCTTTTAAACGCATATTATATTCACCACTTGTTTTTAGACTTTTTAAAGCAGAAGCAAAACCTGTTAACAGATGAAGAAAAGCACAATACTTACGCCGCAGCCGCCGAATGGTGCGAGCGCAGCGATTTAAAAATGGAAGCAGTGAGATATTATGAAAAGATAGGCGATTATGAAAAAATATCTCAAATAATATTTAATATGCCCATGCAAATCCCCCCCGATACGGCAAGTATGCTGCTGGAGGTGTTTAACCGTGCACCTAAAAGCACAGCCCAGAGTGTTCAGGTTTTCTCTCCCATGCATATTAGGCTTGTAATGAATCTTGCCCGGTTTGAAGAGGCCTGGGAGCTGTGCAAAAAATATATTTCTATTTTTGAGGCAATGGAGGAATGCCACTTTAAAAACAGAGCCATGTGGGGCTTGTATTATTGCATAACAACTATTCGCAGGCTGCAATCCACCTTTGACGGCCGCTATGATTTTGATGTATATGCGCAAAAAACTATAGAATATTTCTTAAAAGCTCCGGTTGAATATTGCGGCAGCGGCCCGGCGGGGGTAACCAGTATATGTGCATGGCTTGTTCTTGTAGGCAGCGAAGCTCCTGCTGGTGCTCACGAAAAATATATTGCTGCAATGAGGCGCACAAACGAGGCTCTTAGCCACCCTTGGATTTCGGTTTTTGCGGGTGCGGATGATTTGGCCATGGGTGAGCTGCTGTTTTATTGCGGAGAGCTGAACGAGGCCGAAAAATATTTTCTAATGGGCATTTCTAAAGCAAAGGTCGGCAGACAATTCGACATTATGAACAGAGGCCTGTTTTATATTATTCGCCTAGGCTTTGCAACAGGCAAGCTTGAAAAAGCAACAAAGGCTCTGGACTCTATGAAGCTGCTCTTTGATGAGCAGGATTACGGTACAAGGTATCAATTATATGACATTGCCAGCGGTTATTATCATCTTTTTTTAGGGCAGACTGATGTAATTGCACAGTGGCTCAAGGGGGATTTTTCGGACTATACCCACCCCTCATTTATCGAAAATTACGGCAATAGAATTAAGCTTCGGTATAAGCTGGCAAAAAAGGAGCTACCCTCTCTGCTGGCATTTCTGGACGAGGAAGCGGAGAAGCCCCAGGTTAAATACGGTAAAATAGAAAACCTGATTTTTGAGGCAATTTGCCAGTACCATATCAAAAACCGGAGTGCCGCAATTGCCGCTTTAACTGAACTGTATGATATTGCAGCCCCCGACAGGCTTGTTATGCCTCTTATTGAAGCAGGAACAGAAATGCGTACCCTAACAGCGGCCGCATTAAAAGATAAAAGCTGCCGCATCCCCAAGGAGTGGCTGGAGGAAATCAACCGCAAAGCCTCATCCTATGCCAAACGCCGCTCCCACATTGTGGCGCAGTATAACAGGGAGAATCTTATACCGGCAGGGGTTTCTCTCTCTGCACGTGAGCAGGAGATACTCATAGATTTATCCCACGGCTTAACTAAGGGCGAAATTGCCGCCAGCCGCAATCTCTCAATTAACACTGTAAAAACGGTTACAGTCTCGCTATATAACAAGCTGGGCGCAAACAATCTTGCCGATGTTATACGCTTTGCAATAGAGATGAACTTGATATAGGCAAGCAACAGATCCACTTATCCTGCCTCTATTTGATTTTTTGAGAGGCCGATATAGCCTGCTTTCTCTTTTTGGAGTAGCTGCGTATTTTATTTGCATATGCGGCGGCCTCCTCAGCAGTGCTAAAGGCCTTAAAATAACACAGCTTAACAGGGGTGCGGGATTTTGTATACGGACTGCCTTGCCCGTTTGTATGCAAATAAACCGCATAGCCTACATCGTGTGCGGTATCTGTGTAATAGGTATCATCGGCACATTTTACTATATAGACAAAGTGCCATTTGGGGGGCAAATCCGGCCTTTGCAGCTGATATTCAAATATGTATTTACGTGCCCTTGCCTTGTTTATCCCTTCAAAGCGCAGGGGCTTATACTCTGCTTGGCTGTCGGGTGTATTTTGCTGATATTCAGGCAGCTCCACAGGCAACAGAATGTCTCCTACATTTTCGGTATGATATAAGTTACAATTAAAAACATAGCCATTCCTTGCAAAGGTGAGAGCCTCGCCCTTGTCTATTGTACCTGCTTCAAGCAGCTCCTCAATGATATACAGAGCACGCTCCCACACCAGCATACGCTCATGATGCGGCTGCTGTCCCTTGCAATATTTTGCAATTATACGGCTGGATATAAGCGCAATTCCCGCAAAAACCTGCTCTGCTTCAGAGAGCTTTTCACAGGGCAGAGGAGGGGGATTTTCTTTTTGCCTGAGCACTTTTCTGAGCCATTTAAGAAGTCTTCGTTGCAGGACTTGTTTTTCTCGTATTGCTTTTTCTCTCTGCCTTTTTGCCCGCCTTTGCCTTCTTTTATGTTCACGTTTTTTTGCCCGCTTGCGCTTTTTGGCTTCCTCACTCATTTGCGGGCAGGGGGCAGAGGTGCTTATTTCAATTTTGTCTGCAAGATACAATTGCAGATGCTGCACGGCCTCTTCAAAGGTAACACTGTCGGCATATTTGCTGCGTTCATTCCGTGGTTTAAACATCATATGTGACACCACGTGTCAGGAACCCCGCACACAAAACGCTGTGAAGAGTGTTTTGCAGGGCTTCCTGCGTCCTTTCTGAGTTCCTTTTCATAGCTTTTGCGCCGCCTCCAATAGTTCAGGAGTTTCAGGGCAATGGAAGGTACAATCACATATCCCTATAAGATAATATGTACCCCAAGGGTATTCTACTCGCTCACACACCTTGGCAAAGCCCTGGCTTAACAGCTTGGTTATTACCGCACTTTTTAAGTTATACAGCTCCCGTATTTGCTCGTGCAGGCGGTCTTTCTCCTCAAAATCTTCACATTCAAGCCATTTAAGCTTTAACTCCTTAGCACGATAATTCAAGCTGACAAGGCAGAGCGCAATCTGCTTTTTCTCCGCCTGTTTTGGTACTTCCACAAAAATCCCTCCGATTTTAGTTTCAAGCTTATAATAACACTATAGGTGCTAAAATTCAATTGTTAATATAAAATTTTCACTAATTTTGCTGCAAAAGAGATGGATTTTCCTTTTGGAAAATAAAATCGTAAATTAAAAAGTTTTTTTCCAAATGGAAAATAAAATAAGAAAAACCAAAGTTATTTTCCAAACGGAAAATAACTTTTGACTTTTTCAAGCTTTTGGGGTATACTGTTATAAAGGCCGCTAAGCTTGAAAATAATACGAAAGGTAGGGGCGCAGGCGCAACAGTGTTGGTGTGCGCTGCTCTAAAACAGGGTGTTTTTATATGGATAAGCTTATCCCCCGACCGCATTTTTTAGAAAATCTTATAAAATTTCGTGAGGTTGATGTTATCAAGGTAGTAACAGGCGTTAGGCGTTCCGGCAAATCAACCTTATTTGATTTGTATATAGAACACCTAAAGTCCAGTGGTGTTGACGAGAGCCAAATAATTCATATCAATCTTGAGGATATTGGCATGGAATATTTGCATGACTACCAAGCTCTGCACGAGTTTCTTGCCTCTAGGCTGCAAAGCCAAAAGATGACTTACATCTTCATTGACGAGGTAGGGCGATGTGTTGGCTTTGAAAAAGCTGTTGACAGCCTTTATATCAAAAAAAACACAGATGTCTATATCACCGGCTCTAATGCCGATTTGCTCTCCGGTGAGCTTGCTACTCTGCTTTCAGGGCGTTATGTAGAAATCAAGCTGCTGCCATTTTCCTTTGCGGAGTTTTATGAGGCAAGCGAAGAAAAGGATAAAAACAAAGCCTTTACAAATTATTTGAATATAGGCAGCTTTCCTGTGGTTGCTACCCAGCTTAAAAGCGACATGGAGCTTTCTGACCAGTATTTAGAGGGTATTTATAACACTATCATAGTTAAAGATGTCGTCACCCGCAAGGGTGTAAGCGATGTAGGCTTGCTTAAAAATATTGTTAAATACCTTTGCAGCAATATAGGCAGCTCTATATCAACAGCAAATATAACCGACTATATAAATAAATCCGGAAGAAAAATCACACAAAAGACAGTTGACAAATATGTTAAAGCATTGGCGGACAGCTTTTTGTTTTATAGCGTTGAGCGTTATAACATCAAGGGTAAAAACCTTTTAAAAACCTTAGGCAAATATTATATTGTTGATACAGGCTTGCGCAATCATCTGCTCTCCTCTTCAAATTCTGATGTGGGACATCAAATTGAAAACATAGTGTTTTTGGAGCTTCTTCGCCGTGGATACCGTGTAAATATAGGCAAGGTGGACGAAAGGGAAATTGATTTTGTCGCAACAAAGCAAAACACAAAGGAGTATTATCAGGTATCCCTTTCGGTTCTTGATGAAAAGGTTCAAGAGCGTGAGCTTGCGCCCCTTTTAACTGTCAGCGATAATTACCCTAAATATTTGCTAAGCCTTGATTTTATCACGGGAGATTATGAGGGGATAAAGCAAATCAATTTGATTGATTGGCTGTTGCAGTAATCTGCAAATCCTCCAAAATTTAAAAAATATCTATAGAAAATCCTACCCCAAATGTGGTATAATAAAGCTTAAGCTATTTTAAAATTTACAGTTGGAGTCTTTATCACAATGAATCAAAACAACCACAGCAAAACCTCTATCTATATCAAGGGGGCACGGGAGCACAATCTTAAAAATGTGGATTTAGAAATCCCCCGTGATAAGCTTATTGTATTTACCGGCCTCTCAGGCTCAGGCAAATCCTCCTTGGCCTTTGATACCGTGTATGCAGAGGGGCAGCGGCGTTATGTTGAATCCCTCTCCTCCTATGCCCGCATGTTCCTTGGACAAATGGAAAAGCCCGATGTAGATTACATTGAGGGGCTCTCTCCTGCAATTTCTATAGACCAAAAGAGCACCTCCAACAACCCCCGCTCCACCGTGGGCACGGTTACCGAGATTTACGACTATCTCCGCCTGCTCTATGCCAGAATAGGCATACCGCACTGCCCCATTTGCGGACGAGAGATTGAGCACCAAACCATTGACCAGATTGTGGATAAGGTGCTATCTATAGAGCAGGGGGCTAAAATTCAAATTATGGCTCCTATAGTCAAGGGCAAAAAGGGCACTCATATCAAGGAACTTGACGCTGCCCGCAGAGGCGGCTTTGTGCGTGTTAGAGTAGACGGCAGCATGTACGACCTTAACGAGGATATTGTGCTGGATAAAAACAAAAAGCACAGCATAGAAATAGTTGTGGACAGGCTTGTTGTCAAGCCGGAAATACGCAGCCGTTTGGCCGATTCTATTGAGGTTTCCACCTCCTTAACCGGCGGCACGGCTATGATTAACGTTATAGACGGCGAGGACATCACCTTTAGCCAGAACTATGCCTGCCCTGAGCATGAGGAGATAAGCATAGAGGAGCTTGCGCCCCGCACCTTCTCCTTTAACAACCCCTTTGGAGCTTGCCCCAAGTGCACGGGCTTGGGTGTGTTTATGAAGGTTGACCCTGAGCTTATAGTCCCCAACAAGAACCTCTCGCTGCGTCAGGGGGCTTTAAAGGCCAGCGGATGGCAGAATATTGAGCCTAACACCATTGCGGGAATGTACTTTGAAGGCCTTGCCGCTAAATATCATTTTTCACTGGATGCTCCCTTTGGCAGCCTCTCATCTGAGGTTGTTGATATAATCCTCTACGGCACAAAGGGGGAAAAGCTAAAGCTTGCAAGAGAGACCAACTACGGCTCAGGCACTTATCATGCTGAGTTCGAGGGCATTATAAACAACATGGAGCGGCGTTACAAGGAGTCCAGCTCCTCTTGGATGCGTGACGAGATAGAGAGCCGCATGAGCGAAATCCCCTGCGATGCCTGTCACGGCGAGAGGCTTTCCCCCGTTGCCCTTGCGGTAACAGTGGGCGGGGTTAACATAAGCGATTTTTGCAAAAAGTCTATATTAGAGGCTCTCAGCTTTATTGAAGCTCTCAACCTAACTGAGCGTGAGCACATGATAGGCGACAGGATATTAAAGGAGATAATGGAGCGGCTGGGCTTCCTCTCTAACGTGGGCTTGGATTATCTCACCCTCTCCCGCACAGCAGGCACTCTCTCCGGCGGCGAGAGCCAGCGTATACGCCTTGCAACTCAGATAGGCTCAAGCCTTATGGGCGTGCTTTATATCCTTGACGAGCCAAGCATAGGCCTGCATCAGCGTGATAATGACAAGCTCCTTGCAACCCTGCGCCGTCTGCGTGATTTAGGCAACACTCTAATTGTGGTTGAGCACGACGAGGAGACCATACGCACAGCCGATTTTGTGGTGGATATAGGCCCGGGGGCAGGGGTCAACGGCGGCGAGGTGGTGTTCTCCGGCACAACAGAGGCACTCCTAAGCTGCGAAAAATCTATTACAGGGCAGTATCTCAGCGGGGTTAAGAGTATACCCGTCCCTGAGGAAAGACGCCAGGGCAACGGCAAAAAGCTAACAATAAAGGGCGCGGGAGAAAATAACCTGCGTGACATAGATGTGGAAATACCCTTGGGCATGTTTGTGTGTGTAACAGGGGTTTCGGGCTCGGGCAAATCTTCACTTATTAACGAGATACTCCACCGCCGCTTGGCCTGCGACCTTAACAGGGCAAAGCAGAAGTGGGGCAAGCATAAGGATATTTTGGGCATAGACGCCCTTGATAAGGTTATAAACATAGACCAAGCCCCCATAGGCAGAACTCCCCGTTCAAACCCCGCCACCTACACAGGCGCATTTACGGATATACGCGACCTGTTTGCCTCTACAAACGACGCAAAGATGCGTGGCTATAAAACAGGCCGCTTCTCCTTTAACGTCAAGGGAGGCCGCTGTGAGGCCTGTCAGGGGGATGGCATTTTAAAAATAGAGATGCACTTTCTGCCGGATATTTACGTCCCCTGCGACATATGCAAGGGTAAAAGGTATAACAGGGAGACCCTGGAAATCAAATATAAGGGCAAAAACATACACGATGTACTGGATATGACGGTTAAAGAGGCCTGCGAGTTCTTTAAAAACCTGCCCCGAATTAACCGCAAAATACAGTGTCTTCAAGAGGTGGGGCTGGGTTACGTCAAGCTGGGGCAGCCCGCCACAACCCTCTCAGGAGGAGAGGCTCAGCGGGTTAAGCTGGCCACAGAGCTAAGCAAACGTTCTACAGGCCGCACCATTTACATTCTGGACGAGCCTACAACAGGCCTGCACACAGCAGATGTACACAAGCTAATTGAGGTTTTGCAAAAGCTGGTGGAGGCGGGGAACTCCCTTGTGGTTATTGAGCATAATTTGGATATAATCAAAACCGCCGACCACATAATAGACCTTGGCCCTGAGGGGGGCAGCAAGGGCGGCAGCATAGTTGCACAGGGCACACCTGAGGAGGTTGCAGCGTGTGAGGAATCTTATACGGGGGCTTATTTGAAGCAGGTTTTAAGTTAAACACCATGTGTTAGAGGGCTCGCAACAAACATTTTATTAAAAAAGTGTTTGTTGCGCCTGCGTCCTGCCTTTATTATTTTTGCACAAAAAAGCATCCGCAATCCTTTGTTGGACGGCGGATGCTTGTTTTATCAGGTGTTTACTCTGCGGCAACTGTTGGCACGGCTTTTGTTGGGTTTTCTGTGTAGCTGTCTATTGCTGCTTTATAAAATTCTGCTTCTGCTGAGTACATATAAATTGAGAGAAGCAGCACGGGAAGATAAACAAGCACTCCCCCTGCAAATGGGATTAAAGCAAGCAAAAAAGCAACAACAATGGCAAGAATAATCCAGCCAAGGAACGAGAGCCAAAGTATAAAGGCCATGCGTTTATTGCCCTTCATAATTTTGCTGCTTTGGCGCACCGCTTTAAAGGCCGTTAAATATGGGTTCTCTGAAATAATATACGATACCATCATATAGGATATACTTTTTGCTATAAACAGCACGAGCAGAGGAATACTCAACCATGCAATGTGAAGGAACATGACTTCATCAAAAATAAACCACAACAAGCCTGCCGCCGCCAAGGGGATAAATACAAGCAAAGACCATAAGAACAGCACAAAATCTCTGGCCAAGCAAGCTTTAAATACCTTCCCATATTGTCCCTTTTTGAAAGGGGAGAACAGGTAAAATTTAATGTCACCCTCTGCCGCTCTCAAAAAATGCCGCTTCATGCCAACCTCTAATGGGCGTGCAAAAAACAAATTAAGCAAAAATGCTAATAATAGAGCACCTCCAAGGGCTATAATATAATTAATGCCATCTGTAGTAATCCAGTTTAAAAAAGAAGTGTCTTCAGAGGAAGGAGGCGCAGGGGGTTCAGGCCTGTCCATGCCAACCTCAAAATTATCAAGATAAGCTAAGGTTTTGTCTAAATATTCAAGATAAGGTTGAATCTGATAGCTCCACCAAGCACGCTCCATTTGCGTTCTAGTTAAGCTGCTTGGCCATGTGATAAGAAAAGATATTATAACAAACACTACTAACACAAAAAAGGATTTAAAAAAAGAACGCCGCATAGTATATTTTGCATTGCCCTTCACTTCTTCTATGGTAAAATCACTTGAATATGAATAGCTAGAAGGCGTATCCGACAAATACCTTGAGCTTTTGGAGATTCTGGGATTCGGAATATTAGGCAGCGTCTCGCCGCACTGTGTGCAGGTAATTCTTGAGTGTGGGTTTTCGTGGCCGCATTTTGGACATATTAACATTCTCAAAAGCCCCTTTAATTGATTTAGTATATAACAGCTGATATAAAGATACATCACAACCATGTAAAAGTCAACCGGCATTTCACACAAATTTAATATTTAAATTTTATGTAATTACCACATAAATCCCAAGAGATTTATTAAAAAATAAAGTCAAAGCATCTCTACTCTTTGCTAAAAAAACTTTCAACTTTCAATTTTTAATTTTCAACTCATTCCCCCTTGTCAATTGCCAAAACTTATGGTATACTATATTGGATTGAAGAAATTGAAAGAAGGAAAGTGAATGAGTGCCAATATAGAGGCCTTTCAGCCCAATGAGGGCAAGCAGCTTATAATTGAGACATCCACAGGCAAATATGCCCGCTACCCCGTTAAAACTCCTATTATAAAGGATGGCGACGACATTAAAGCCCTGCTGGGTGAATTAGTTGCGCCCTATCTTGAAGAGGGCGATAAGATTTATATAAGTGAAAAAATCATAGCAATCAGTCAGGGCAGAGCCTTCCCTCTGGAGGACATTAAGCCCTCTAGGCTGGCCAAAATGCTGGTTCGCTTTGTGTATAAGTCACCCTACGGCATAGGCTTGGGCAGCCCCTGGACTATGGAGCTTGCCGTACGTGAGGTTGGCAGGTTTAAAATAGTATGCGTGGCTATAATTGCCGGCATTGCAAAGATATTCGGCAAAAGAGGCGTGTTTTATAACATCCTGGGGCCTCAGGTAAGAGCCATTGACGGCCCCTGCGATTACACTCTGCCCCCCTACAACCACTATGCAAAGCTTGCTCCCGCTAAGCCCCACGAGGTGGCTAAGGAGTTAACTCAGCTAACGGGGGCACAGACTATTATAATTGATGCAAATGATATAGGTGTGAACATTCTAGGCAAGCCGGACAAGGCCTTAAATGATGAAGAGCTGGGCGCAATATTTGGAGATAACCCCCTTGGACAAGCCAGCGAGCAAACCCCCATTGCAATAATACGCCGCATAGCTGAGTAGCACAGGCGACCCCCAAACTTTACGCTGAACGAAGGTGTTAGTGTGGAAAATTCAAAAAAACTACAATATATATCCTATATCGGGCCGCTTTGGCTTGCAGGGCTTTTTGGCGGCAATAAGTGGGATAAAACGCTGCGTTATCATGTTAATCAGGGTTTTATGCTGTTTTTGGCAGAATGCGCCCTGATAGTTGCGTATATCTACATCCTAAAGGTGCCCTTTGCAGGTGAGCTTTTGGGTGCTCTTTTTGCGTTTATATTCTTCCCCGTTTGTGTGCTTTATATTGTTATTGGCATACTTAATGTAATGCGGGGCAAGCTTGCACCTCTGCCTTATATTGGAATTATTAAAATTTTTAGGTAAATCTATAATCATTTAAATAAGGAGAAATTCAAATGAAGTACGGCTATTTCGACAATGCAAACCGTGAGTATGTCATTGATAAGGTTGACACACCCACCTCTTGGACAAACTACATAGGAGTTAAGGACGTGTGCTGCGTTCTTAACCAAACTGCGGGCGGCTACAGCTTTTATAAAAGCCCTGAGTACCACCGCATAACACGCTTTCGTGCAAACTCTGTCCCCATAGATAGGCCGGGCCACTGGGTGTATATCCGTGATGATGAAACCGCCGATGTTTGGAGCATCTCCTGGCAGCCTGTGGGCAAGGATTTGCGCATTGCCAAGTATGAGTGCCGCCACGGCCTCTCCTACTCCAAATTCTCCTGCGATTACAGCGATATTGCAGCAAGCCAAACTGTGTTTGTGCCCATAGAGGATGCTGTGGAGCTGTGGGATGTCATTTTAAAGAACAATGGCGATAAGCCCCGCAAGCTCTCGGTTTATTCTTACATAGAGTGGAGTTATCACCACATTCTTATGGATAACCAAAACTTCCAAATGTCCAACTATGCCGCCGGCTCTGCCTATAAGGACGGCATTATAGAGGAAGACCTCTTCTACGAGGAGTTCGGCTGGCAGTTCTTTGCCTCCAGCTTTGAGCCGGACGGCTATGAGACTCTCCGTGATAAGTTTATAGGCCTGTATCACACCGAGACTAACCCTGTTCAGCTTGAAACAGGTGTGCTTGGCAACAACACAGAGCTTTGCGGCAACCACTGCGCCGTATTGCAAAAGAAGCTCACCCTTGAGCCAGGGGAGGACGCCCGCCTTATCTTTATGATAGGTCAGGGCAAAGCCGAGGAAGGCAAGAAATTCAAGGAGAAGTACTCCGATTTAAATAACGTGGACAGAACCTTCAAGGAGCTTAAGGACTTTTGGGAGGATAAGTGCTCACGTCTTCAGGTTAAAACCCCCAACGCCGATATGGATACCGAGCTGAACACTTGGAATTTGTATCAGGCAGAGGTTAACATCATGTTCTCCCGCTTTGCCTCCTTTATAGAGGTTGGCGGACGCACAGGCTTGGGCTATCGTGACACTGCTCAGGATGCCATGGCTGTGCCCCATTCAAACCCTGAAAAGACAAGGCAGCGCATAATCGAGCTGCTGCGTGCCGAAACCACTCTGGGTTACGGCCTGCATCTGTTTGACCCTGCCCACTTTGACCCGGACAAGAAGGATGCAAAGCCCTTCAAGAGCCCAACTGTTGTGCCTGAGGTTGATAAGTCCTCCATTGATTACAGCAAGCTGGACGATGTATGTGCAGATGATGCACTCTGGCTTATACCCACCATTATGGAATATATCAAGGAAACCGGCGATATATCCTTCCTTGACGAGCTTGTAACCTATGCGGAGAGCACAGATGAAGCTCCTCTTACGGGCACAGTTTATGAGCATATGGCAAAAATACTGGACTTCTCTGCCAGAGAGGTTGGCCCAACAGGCATATGCAAGGGCTTGAGAGCCGACTGGAACGACTGCCTTAACCTGGGCGGCGGCGAGAGTGCAATGGTCTCCTTCCTGCACTACTGGGCCATTCAAACCTTCTTGGAGATAGCTACATATGCCGGTAAAACAGAGGATATAGAGAAGTACACAGCTATGGCCGAAAAGGTAAAGGCCGCCTGTGAGGAGCATTTATGGGACGGCGAATGGTATGCCAGAGGCGTTACCAAAAACGGCGTTAAGATAGGCACTCAGGCAAACGAAGAGGGCAAGGTGCAAATGGAGTGCAACACTTGGGCGGTTTGCTCCGGTGTGGCCTCAGAGGAGCGAGCACGGCTTGCCATGGACGCAGTTGATAAATATCTTTATACAGATTGGGGCTTGGTGCTTAACGACCCCTGCTATCACGTGCCGGACGATGATTTAGGCTTTGTAACAAGGGTGTATCCCGGGGTTAAAGAGAACGGAGCGGTGTTCTCACATTCCAACCCTTGGGCGTGGTTTGCAGAGAGCAAGCTGGGCAGAGGCAGCCGTGCCATGAAGTTCTATAACGCCCTGCTGCCCACAAGACAGAACGACCTAATAGAAATTCGTGAGGCGGAGCCATATTCCTACTGCCAGTTTGTTTATGGCAAAGACCACACTGCACACGGCAGAGCAAGACATCCATTTATGACAGGCTCAGGCGGTTGGGCATACTTTTCAGCAACCCGCCATATCCTTGGCATACGCCCCGAGTTTGACGGCCTTGTAATAGACCCCTGCATTCCCGCCGATTGGAAGGAATTCGAGGCAACAAGGAAGTGGAGAGGCGCAACCTATAACATCAAGGTGACAAACCCTGATGCTGTTGAAAAGGGCGTAAAGCTGATAAAGCTTAACGGCGAAGCTATTGAGGGGAAGATAGTTCCCATTCAGGCAGCAGGCACAGTTGCAGAGGTTGAGGTTGTTCTTGGATAGTTGACAGTTAAAAATTGAAAGTTGAAAGTGAATGTGATTTGCTGTGCAAATTTTAATTTTAAAATTTATTATCTTTAAACCTGTAGGGGCAGACCTGTGTGTCTGCCCCTTTTGTTTTGTTCTGTCTGTTTCGTAATACCTTGTAAAATCAAAAAATGCACACGGTTCGTAGGGG
>JAISYX010000007.1 GCA_031269595.1 Oscillospiraceae bacterium | reverse complement strand
TGGTATCTTCTGTTTGCCCTCCTCTGCTCGAAATTCAAATCAAAGATTTGTATTTCTTGCTTTAAGGGCATTCGTCTTTACCTTTTTCTTTCTCGTTGTTCAATTTTCAAGGGGCCGGGCGCACTTGTTTTTGAGACGTGGCGTTTTCGACTTTTTTCGCTTTTTTATCTGCCGATTTTTGCCTCGCTCTTTGAACAGTGCTCGACTATTCTAGCATAATTTGCAGCCAATGTCAAGGGTTAATTTTGAATTTCATTATTTGTAACCTTTGTGTTATTTAAATGCTCAGCTTATAAAAATACCCCTTGTAAATCCGGCGTTTTTTTGTTAAAATAACTGTATTATATAGAAAGAGAGCCCAATTATGAATAATTATCCATATACAAACAAAATTTTTGATTCTCACGCCCATTATGACGATGATAGCTTTGATATTGACCGCAGCGGAGTCCTTTCATTACTGCCGCAAAACGGGGTTGAGCTTGTCATAAATGCCGCAAGCAATCTTGATTCAGCTCAAAAGGGGATTGCATACGCTAAGGAATTTGCGCATATTTATGCAGCTGTTGGCATACATCCCCATGATGCCGCCAAAGCACCTGTAGATTATCTCCACACTCTGCGCACCATGGCCGCCGAGTCAAAGGTGTGTGCAATAGGCGAGATTGGCCTTGATTATCACTACGATTTTTCGCCCAGAGAGGTGCAGCGTGCGGTGTTTGAGGCTCAGCTTTTGCTTGCAAATGAGCTGGATTTGCCTGTTATTATTCACGACAGAGAGGCTCACGGTGACATGTATGAGCTACTAAAAAAAATGCGCCCCAAAAGCGGCGTTTTGCACTGCTTTTCGGGCGGTGTAGAGCTTTTAAAGGAGACCTTGAGTCTTGGGCTTTACATCGGTTTGGGAGGTGCTGTCACCTTTAAAAACGCAAAGAAGCCCATTGAGGTTGCCGCCGCCGTCCCGCTGGAAAGGCTGCTGCTGGAGACAGACGCACCCTATATGTCTCCTGTACCGTTTAGAGGCAAACGCTGCGAAAGCCCCATGATTGCCCTTGTTGCGCAAAAAATATCCGAGATAAAGGGTGTATCGGTGGAAGAGGTGATAGGAGTTACCAATCAAAATGCAAGGCAGCTATTTAAAATAAGTTAATTTCGCAAACCTTTTGGGTATTTATTCTTTAGTATTCCATTTGAGACCTTGCCAAAGCCAGTTACAAGGCCTTGAACGCTCACGCCTGCCCATCCGTTTGCTGTTCCCTCTGCGCTCAGCTCCTCGCCTGAGAGGAATTTTGCTATCTCTAATGAATCCATTGGAAGGTCTATGCTTCTGCGGCATTCCTGTGGCTTTGAGGCCATAAACACCGCATGTGCGGGCTCTATCCGTTTTTTCTTGAGCTCGCCCAGCAGAACTCCTGCCCGCAGGATTTTCAAGCCCTGTAGCTCCGGCAATTCCTTTGGCAGAATCAGAGCATTTTCCCTGTGGATATGTACGTTTCCGTAAATCTTATTTACAAAACAAGCTTCGAATAGCTCTGTTGCTTGAGAATCCGCCTTGAAGCTGAAAGGTGCTGTGACGCACGGGTTGGGCGAATTCCTTTTAAGCTTGGCCACAAAGTGACCCTCTCCCACATCCATAGGCCATATTCTTTGCATGGCAGAGCTTCCGCAGCTTCTGCCCGCATTTGCTTGAATTGCCTCAAGGGCAAAATCAGGATTTTCCTCCAGAAATTGCGTGATTACGCCCTCGTTCTCATCGGGCGAAAAGGTGCAGGTTGAATAGACCAGAACGCCGCCCTCACGCAGGCATTCCGCTGCGCTTTGCAGTATAGCCAGCTGGCGCAGAGCACAGGCCTTGACGTGCTCGCTGCTCCATTCGGACACGGCCGCAGGCTCTCTTCTGAACATGCCCTCACCTGAGCAGGGAGCGTCTACCAAAACCTTATCAAAGAAACCCCGCAGCCTTTCGGCCAGCCTTTGCGGGTGCTCTGAGCTTATCACGGCATTGCGAACGCCCATGCGCTCTGCGTTTGAAAGCAAGATATTTGCACGCTTGGGCACTATCTCATTTGACCAGAGCAGACCTGCGCCCTCTAAGGCCGCTGCAAGCTGCATTGATTTGCCCCCCGGGGCGGCACACAGGTCCAGCACCTTATCACCTGACTGCGGCGCAAGCGCAGTTACCGCATACATTGCGCTGGGTTCCTGAACGTAAAATGCCCCTGCATGGTGGAGTGGGTGGCGGCCTATGCCCTGCTCCTCTCCCTTGAGGTAGAAGCCCTGCTTTGCAAAGGGGGCTTGCTCTAATTCAAAGGGCAGCTCACTCGCCTTGGCAAGAGGATATTTTAATGTGTTGATGTGCAGACCTCTGTAGTGAGGCCGCTCATAGCAGCGCAGGAAGCTCTCGAGCTCCCCGCCCAGCTGAACTTTAATGCGATTTGTAAATTCCAAGGGTAAAGTCTTCATTACTATCTCCAATTTTAACCCCCTCGGAAGAATATCCGAGGGGGTAAGCTGTTATATTACTGCTGGGGCGGGTTTTGTACGTAGTAGATTTGTGAGGGCTCAGGAACATATGGCGGGGTCGGCTGACCCAAGATACCATAATCCATTGGTCTGCCCTGCAGGGTCTCGTTTAAGCTTCCGTTTTCAAATGAACGCTGCCTGATTTCAAAATAAACCTGAGCCTCTGCTGCATAATAATATGGGTGAACAAAGAGTATGCCTATGCCACAGGCTATAAAGCCCAATAAATACCAGCCTATAAATGAGAGGTCAAAGACAAACATAGCCCACTTGTTGCCGTTCATCATTTTACGGCTTAGGGTAATGGCCTCATTGGCCGAAAGGTGCGGGCACTCGCTGATGATATAAGGTACTAAGCGATAGGAATAGTTCTTAACTGTAACAATAAAGCTAAGTGCTATGCTAACCAAGGTTGCAGGAATAAACACAGCAAACAGTCTAATTCCGACATCGTCAACGTATCCGGTTGATGAAGCTATAATATAGATACAGCCTATGGTTCCCGCAAGCAAAGCAGCAAAAGAGGGCAAGCCCCACAAGAACAGATACAAATCCTTAACAAACATAGTTTTTGTAATTTTGCCATAACGGCCCTTTTTAAAGGAAGAGAACAGCGTTTCAATTTTGTGCTCTCCATAAGGTGCACGGATAAAGAATGTCCTTAACCCAACATAAATAGGGTTGCCAACAAAGATTTTGTAACATGCAGCAACAATTAAAATAAACACTACAATCGCAATTATAAAGCCTGCTATTGCAAGGATTTCTTGCCATTCAGGGGAATTGAAATATTCTTTTAGGGTATTGACATCATAGTCTGTAAAGCTGTATCTGCCAGCGGAGCTGTAGCTGTTGCTTGAACTGGAGCTGCTTCCAAAAGTAAAGCCACTGCTGTTTTGGCCTCCCAGAAGTGCTCCTAAAAAGGCCACCAAAAGCGAAAGCCAATAGGATTGCCTAAGCTCCGCCTTGGCTTTATCCTTGCAAAACGCACGATTAAACATAACAAAACAACCTCCTTAAATCTTGATATAAGCTATTTTAACACACAAATGCCAAAAAGTAAAGGAAATAGTAAAGGAAATAAAGATATTTTTTTAACTTTCATAAAAAACCCAAAAACAGGAGCAAGCGAAAAAGCTTGCTCCTGAAATTAGAAATGAGATTTTAGCCCCTATTTAGAAAGACAAGTCTCTAATCGAAAAAAATCTAGCATCTAGCAACTAACATCTAAAATCTAGCTTAGTACATCCCGCCCATGCCGCCTGTTGGATCCATAGCAGGTGCTGCTGCGGGTTCTTTTTTGTCTGTAACAAGTGATTCTGTTGTAAGCACCATGGCCGCAACAGAGGCTGCGTTTTGCAATGCAGAGCGTGTAACCTTTGCAGGGTCAACTATTCCGGCTTGCAGCATATCACCGTAGGTATCGGTGTTAATGTTGTAGCCATAGCCGATTTGTGCGGCTCTTTTGATGGTATCCACAATAACCGAGCCCTCAAGTCCTGCATTTGCGGCAATCTGGCGAATAGGCTCTTCAAGTGCACGCAAAACGATTGCTGCACCTGTCTTCTCATCGCCCTCTAAATCCTCTACAACGCCTGCCACTGCCGGTATAGCATTGATAAGAGCAACGCCGCCGCCGGCAACTATGCCCTCTTCAACTGCGGCTCTGGTTGCTGCAAGTGCGTCTTCTATTCTAAGCTTCTTCTCCTTCATCTCTATCTCTGTGGCTGCGCCTACCTTTATAACAGCAACGCCGCCTGCCAGCTTTGCAAGTCTCTCTTGAAGCTTTTCTCTGTCAAAATCAGATGTTGTGTTCTCAATAGCACTGCGGATTTGGCTCACTCTTGCCTGAATCTCCTCAGCATTGCCCGCACCCTCAACAATTATGGTGTTCTCCTTGCTCACCTTAACCTGACGTGCACGACCAAGCTGTGTAACCTGAGCATCCTTTAGCTCAAGGCCAAGCTCCTCTGTTATAACCTGACCGCCTGTAAGCACGGCTATATCACGGAGCATTTCCTTTCTTCTGTCGCCAAAGCCCGGGGCTTTAACTGCAACACAATTGAAGGTGCCTCTTAATCTATTGAGCAGAATTGTGGTAAGAGCCTCGCCCTCAACATCCTCTGCTATTATAACAAGCTTCTTGCCGCTTTGAACTATTTGCTCAAGCAAAGGCAGAATCTCTTGAATGTTAGAAATCTTCTTATCTGTAATAAGGATGTAGGCATCATCATAAACAGCCTCCATCTTCTCCATGTCAGTGGCCATATAGGGCGAGATGTAGCCTCTGTCAAACTGCATACCCTCAACAACCTCTGAATATGTCTCGGCGGTTTTGGCCTCTTCAACAGTTATAACGCCGTCTGCGCTAACCTTATCCATAGCCTCGGCAATAAGATTGCCTATGAACTCGTCACTTGAGGAAACAGATGCCACACGGGCTATGTCCTTAACTCCCGAAACCTTGTGGGAATTGGCCTGAATCGCCTCTACAGCGGTATCAACAGCGGCCTGTATACCCTTCTTGAGTATCATGGGGTTTGCGCCTGAGGTAACGTTCTTCATGCCCTCACGTATAAGAGCCTGAGCAAGCAGGGTAGCTGTCGTTGTGCCGTCTCCTGCAACGTCGTTGGTCTTTGTGGCAACCTCCTTAACAAGCTGTGCGCCCATGTTCTCAAAGGCATCGTCAAGCTCTATCTCCTTGGCGATTGTTACACCGTCATTTGTAATGAGGGGTGCGCCGAACTTTTTATCAAGAACCACGTTCCTGCCCTTGGGGCCTAATGTGATTTTAACTGTATCGGCCAATTGGTCTATACCTGCTTGCAAGGCCTTGCGTGCGGCCTCGCTGTAAAGAATTTCTTTTGCCATTATTATCTTCCTCCCTTATTCAACTATAGCAAGAATATCAGCTTGACGCACTATTATTAAATCCTCGCCGTCAACCTTAACCTCTGTGCCCGAATACTTGCTTGTTATGATTTTATCTCCTACCTTAACGGTCATCTCAACCTCTTTGCCGTCTACAAGGCCGCCCGGGCCAACGGCGAGCACCTCAGCAACCTGGGGTTTCTCTTTTGCAGAGCTTGAAAGCACTATTCCGCTCTTTGTTGTCTCTTCGGCTTCTGTCATTTTTATTATGACTCTATCTGCCAGTGGTTTAAGTTTCATGCATATTCCTCCTAAAAAATATTAACAATCTTTTAGCACTCTAACATCACGAGTGCTAAGTTATATTTTAGTCAGTTTTTTACAAAATGCAAGGGGTATTATAGGCATTTAATAAAATCTTTACATTTACACTAAATATTGACTATGCTTCGGCACTTTGGAAAGTTAGGGCAGCCCCAAAATTCCTTGCCTTTATATTTGCCCTTTACAGTTCTGCGCCTTATCATTGCAGCACCGCATTTTGGGCACAGCACAGGCGTTTGTGCAGGCGGCGTCAGCTCTACCTTTTCGGCTTTAGCGGCAATAGGCTTTGCTTTGGGAGTTGCTTTAACTACCTTAAGCTTTTTAGCTTTTGATGCTTGCTCTATATTGATTATGCTTCTGCAGGTTGGAAAGTTAGTACAGCCCCAAAATTCTCTGCCTGTCCCTTTCCCCTTTACAGTTCTGCGCCTTACCATTGCAGCACCGCATTTTGGGCACAGCGCGGGTGCAGAGGCGGGCTGCTGCGATGCTTCGGCAGGAGTGTCAACCGGCTTTACTTCTATGATTTCTTGAGCTTCTTCAAGCTTTTCATCTTCTTCTGCTTGCACTGCAAGCGGCCTAACTTTAGGCACTGTCCTTATTTTACCCTTAATATTTTTAACATGCATCTGTTTTTGCTTTTTGCTTGTAGTTGTTAAGGGAAGCAAGACCTTGTAAATATCATCAATTTCTTGAACAGTTACTATTCTCTCGCTTATTGTATTAATAAAAGAGCTCATGCAGTTGAGTAAATCTGAGCGTTTTACCACCCTGTGCTTAGCTGTTGTAAGCGTAACAGATTTTAACTCGCAGTGCTCGCTAAACACTATAATTGAGCGAAATGGCAGACCATTAAAGCCGGAGAGATACTCGCTTAAATACTTTGTGTGCCCCTTATTTTGCATTATAGGATTATAAAATTTATTTTTTTGTTTGTTAGAGAGGCACTGCGTCCATATCCTTTGATTTTCATGGCCAAATATCCAACCGCTGTAATTTTTTGATTCAATTACATAAATTCCGCTTGGATGCAGCATGATAAGGTCGATTTCTGTGGTTGAGCCGTCCTCTTTGGGAATATATACATTAAATAAAAATTTTTTGTATCCAATAATTTCCTTTAAGTATTCGTAGGTGAAGTACTCCCCAAGGCCGCCTCTATCGTTATACACCTTTAAAATACCGTTTTTGGTAGATTTGGCATATTCGCTTGTTTTGTATTTATATATTATACTTAATGCCTTAAGTATTTCACCCATAGTTACTGTCTCTTTCTAAGAAAATAAAAATTCTTACTTAATAATAGTTGAAATTATGATAGAATTAGGTTATAATATAATCATAACTTAATTTTAGGAGGAAAATATCATGACCCCAATTATAAAACCCTCAACAGAGCTGCGCCAGAATTACAATGCCATAGCAGAGCTTTGCCGCAGCAGCGGACAGCCTGTTTTTCTCACTCGCAATGGCTCAGGCGACATGGTTATAATGGATATAGAAACCTACCGCCGCCGTGAGGAGGAGATGGATATTAACACAAGGCTGCTTGCAGCAGAGCACGACAGGCTTAACGGAGTGCAGTATCACACCCTTGAGGAGTTCAGAACTCAGGTTGAAGAAGCTATAGAAAGAGGTGCCTCAAATGGAAGAGAATGAGATAGTTTACAAGGTAATATTGCACCCGTCTGTAACGTATAAAATTGCATCTCACTGCGAATTTCTTGCAGAAGTAAGCGAAGCTGCTGCAAGAAATCTGTGGAGTAATCTCTATGATGACATTGCTTCACTTTCTTTTATGCCACGCCGTTTCCCTGTTTTAAACTCACCCAATATTGAAAGTGAACAACATCGCTGGAGGCTCTCCTGCAAACGCTACCGCATTATTTTTACTATAGTTGGCGAAACCGTTTATGTTGACGACATACACGATTGCAGACAGGCACTACTCACCTGAATAATATACATACAGCCTGCACTCTATCATGCCGTTATAAAGCTTCCTTTGCCTGTTGGCTTTGCGCCCAAAGTGCTGCTCAAACTCCTCATCAGGGCTGATTATAGCATAGCTCCAGCCCTTTTTAGGTATACATTTTTCACCCAGGATTTTATAAAGCTCTCTGGCACTCTCAATGTCCAAAAGCCTTTCGCCATAAGGCGGATTGCAAATCAGCGTGCCTTTTTCGCCTGTCAAGCTTAGGTCCTTTATATCCTCCTGTGCAGCGGAGATACGCTGCGGAACGGCCGCCTTTGCGGCATTTTCAAGGGTTAGGGCTATGGCCTGAGGGTCTATGTCCCCGCCAAAGGCGTGGAAGCAGGCATCCTTTTTTATAAGGGATTTTGCAAGCTCCCTCTCCTCCTTAAACACAGAGGCCGGTATGTTATCCCACTTTTCGCAGGCAAATCTGCGCTTTATGCCCGGTGCTATACGCATGGCTCTGTACGCTGCCTCAATTAGCAGCGTGCCCGAACCGCACAGAGGGTCGTATACGATGGAATCGGGGAAAATTCGCACTGTATCGCATATTGCAGAGGCCAGAGTCTCCTTAATTGGAGCCTCTACAGAGCTTGCCCTGTAGCCCCTCTTGTGCAAACCGTCGCCTGAGGTATCCAGCATCAGGCTCACCTTATCCTTGAATATGAAGAACTGCACCTGCTGCTTTGAGCCAGTCTCTTCAAACCAAGGAATTTGATAAGCCGCTGAGAGCCGCTCTGCTATAGCCTTCTTGATGATAGACTGACAGCTGGGCAGACTGCTAAGCTTTGATGTAATGCTCCTTCCCTTTACAGGGAAGGCGTTTCTTTTACCCAAAAAATTCTCCCAGGGCAAGGCCTTTGTGCCCTCGAAGAGCTCGTCGAAGCTCTCGGCTTTAAAGCTGCCAAGCTCAATTAATATGCGCTCTGCGCAGGAGGAGCGTATATTTGCACGGGCGAGGATGTTAAAATCACCCTCAAAAAACACCCTGCCGTTTTCCGCCTGAACATTCCTTGCGTCCATGCGCTTTAAATCCTGTGCGACTATGCCCTCTGTCCCAAAAAGACAGGGCGCAACCATTCTTATATTTTCCATTTATTTACAATCTCCCTTAGTGTTTTGTGCTTGCACCACGCAAGCAAGCTTAACGCCGTTAACGCTGTTATAATCAGGCCTAAAAGCAAATATGGCGGGAAGTAGCTAAGCTTTATATCGCTGTGACCTGCGCTTAGCTCTATGCCGGCAAACACTCCATTTACTTCCTTTAGCTCTGCCCTTTTGCCGTTGATTTTTAAGCTCCAGCCCTTGCTGTAGGGCATACTTAAGGCCAAAAGACCCGCCCTTGGAGCATCAACTGTGCCTGTGATTTTGCCGTTTTTTATGCTTAGATTTTTAATATTTACTGCATTTAATTCACCAATCCACTCCTCCAGCTTTTCATATGAATTAAACGCAATGCGGAGCTTTTCCAGCCTGTATTTACCCTCTGTAACAGAGATTTTAAGCTCCTGCGCCTCTCCTGCCAGCCTAAATGAGAACTCATCACTTTTGTATGCATAATCATATTTATCGTTATATCTTCTTACCGATTTATCATTGACTGTCAAGTCAAAATCCTTATCCTCAAGGCTCTTGATTTTGAGCGAGAACAGGAACTCCCCTGCTTCCTCCTGCTTTGGTATTTTATAAATAAGCTCTGCGCCCTTATTTGCTGTGAGTGTATCGCCGTTTAAGGTACAGTTAGAGAGTGTGAAGTCTTCCGGCTGTAAAGCTGTAGTGCTTGTCGCATCTTCATATGCAGGAGCGGAGCTTGTGGCCTTGCCCTCCACAACAGCGGCCTGTAGCAGCACTGCATCACGCTGGGCATAGTCCAGCTTTTCAAGCTCAGCTTGAGCTATAAATCTCTCATACCACATGTCAAAGCCCGTGTTAAGGGTGTTTTCATAGATTTTCACGCTGCCGCTCTCAGGGCTTATATCCTTATAGCCAAAGGGGATTTCATCACCGTTGAGTTTATATTTTACACCCCATGCGGTTTCAAGAAAGCGTCTGCCGTCAAAGCCTCTGTAGTAGCTGGGGTTATCCAGAGGGGCGTAAACATTGAGTTTGCGCTTTATCCACTGGTGTATATTGGATGGAATCTGGCTGTTGTAATCGCTGACAGTGTAATTCCCGTTCACGTAAGAGCGGGTTTCGCTCCTCTCCTGAGCGGTGTTGATTGCCTCATCCTCCACTCTGTAAAAATCGTTTTCGGCGGGAATTAGGCTCTTGTTCACCGTTTCCAGCTCCGCAGAGCCTGCAATCAGGCTTTGGGACTCGTTGCGGCCAAGACTTTTTTCGCTATATCTGGCATACATACCCATTGCAATAACAAGACAACTCACCAGTACACATAGCACAATTGCCCCACTGCACAATTTTTTAAGCTTATGCTTTTCAATAAATTTTGTGGCATAAACAGCAATAATTACAATCACTATTATATTTAATGCATAGCTTAAAATAAGCGGGAGCTTCAAGTGGATTTTGAGCTTTTCAAATGCTCCCAAGCCACGCTGCTCACGGGTATAGAACAGCAGCAGCATGGCAAAAATTAGCAGTGCACAATATTTTTTTATCCATTTGAGCTTTTTCAACTCATCCAGCCAATCGGCTGCACCGTAAGCAATAGCAAAGATTAATATGTAAATCCACCTATCGGTTTTGTAGCTCATGCCGTTGAAAAAGCCGTGTATAATGGGCATAGTCCACAAGATGAGCCACACTCCGGCTAAAATGCACTTTTTGCGGCATAGGGCGGGCATTTTGCTAAAGCTGAGCACCAAGGCCAAAATAACAAAGCTTGGAAATGAAAAATATGCAGTAGTGCTAAACAGATATTCATATATTATTGCTGCGTATCCCTTTGCCATAAGAAGGCTTGTATCAAAATATGCTTGGGTTCTGTCTGCGCCCAAAAGGCCGTTCATTGCGGGCAAAAAGCACACTGCCGAGAGCAGCAGCGCAACAAGGCCAACGCCCACAAGCTTGAGAACTTTAAGCAAATATAGCCGCAGTCTCTCCCCCTTTTCAAAGCTAAAAATTAGGAAGTAGCTAATCAAAAACACTCCGCTGATAAATCCAAAATAGAAGTTATTACCTATCATAAAAGCGCAGGCTACAGCCAGCGTAATCCAATTGCCGCTTTTTTGATATTTTTTAAATGCAAGTATACACAGGGGTATCCACATCATTGCCCCTGTCATAAAGCCCACACGCACAGAATAGAGCGCAAACCAAGGGCACAGCCCGTAAATCATTGTCCCCACAAGGGATGAGCTGATGCTGCGCCTTTCATACCTCAATAAAGAATATGTAAAAAACAGCGTTAAGCTCTGCTTTAAAATGCTTATTATAAGCTGATAAATACTAAGGACAAAGTAAGAGCCGCTGATGTCCCCGAATATAAGCTTTAACAGATATTCGAAGTAGAAAAATATTGAGGTTGAGCAATAAAATGTAGTGCCTGTAAAAACATCCCCGCCCAAGCCCATTGAGAACGACCAAAAGCTCCCGTCCTTTAAGGCGTTGCTTAGCAGATAATCGCTGGGCAGCAGCTGGAATCTTGCATCATAGCCCGAAAAGAACAGCGGTGCGTGCTCGCCCATAAGGGTATCGCTGAAGGGTGCAATAAAGAACAGGCTGTGAAAGGCCATGCTAATCAGCAAAAAGAGCAGGAATACGCCCACTCTGTTAACTCCCCGTCTATGCAGTTTAACAAAATCATATGCTTTGCTCTTAATCATAAGACACCATGTGTTAGTAAAAACGTTTGTATTTTAATAAATCTTGATTTATTCGTATTAATGTGAAGCAAGAGCTTGTTTTAGCTTGTGCTCATGCCGCACGGGCACGCACGCTGTTTAGTCGGTTGCAGCCAAAGGCTGCATTTTTGCAAGCAAAAACCCCGAACTTTCTGGTTCAGCCCAGAAAGTAAGCAGCAGTGGTTGCCGACCAAATTAAAATTTGGGGCAACTGTGCATGGGTGTCATTAGCCAAATCAGAGATTTGGATGACACCGCAAAGATGCGGGCAAGGGGGGC
>JAISYX010000092.1 GCA_031269595.1 Oscillospiraceae bacterium | reverse complement strand
GGTGCTGTTGGAGATAGCCAAGGCGTTTAAATTGATTAAACTGTAAAATTGAGAGGTAAATAAAAATGAAAATAAAGTATATGACAGTGTTTATATTAGCTTTTGCAATGATTTTGAGTACATCTTCCTGCAAAAACCCATTTAAGAAGGAGTATCCTGTGGCAAAGAAGCCCGTAATCTACCTATATCCAGAGAAGACAGCAGATGTTACGGTTAAACTAAAGTTCAAAGGCTCGTTAACCTACACATGGCCGCAGTTCGATAACAAAACAGGCGGCTGGCAGGTGACTGCACATCCCGACGGAAGCATCATCAACAAGGCAGACGGTCAGGAATACTCCTACCTTTTTTGGGAGGGCGAGGCAAACGCAGAGTATGATTTTTCCTCAGGCTTTGTGGTGAGCGGCGAAGATACGGCGGAGTTCCTGCGTGAAAAATTGGCTTTTATGGGGCTTGTTCCAAAGGAATACAATGAGTTTATTGTGTATTGGACACCTATTTTACAGGCAAATGCCTATAACCTCATAAGCTTTCAAGACAAAGCCTACACCGACACGGCACAGCTGGATATTACGCCAAATCCGGATAGCATCCTGCGGGTGTTCATGGCCTACAAGCCGCTAAAAAAGCCAATCGAAGTGCCGGAGCAGTCGCTCTCTCAATGGCAGAGGAAAGGTTTTGCTGTTGTTGAATGGGGCGGCGCAAGGATAGATTAGAAGCTCAGGAAGGACACAGAAAAATGAAAATTAAAGTAAAGTATATTGTAGTGTTTATATTAGCTTTTGCAATGATTTTGAGTACATCTGCCTGCAAAAACCCATTTAAGAAGGAGCAGAGCACATCCTCCTGCGAAAACTCCTCTAATGAGGAGCAAACGTACGCAAAGCCCGTAATCTACCTATACCCAGAGGAGACTATGGATGTTACGGTTAAACTAAAGTTCAAAGGCTCGCTAAGCTGCACATGGCCGCAGTTTGACAATAAAACAGGCGGCTGGCAGGTGACTGCACACCCCGACGGAAGCCTCATCAACAAAGCAGACGGTCAGGAATACTCCTACCTTTTTTGGGAGGGCGAAGCAAACGCAGAGTATGATTTTTCCTCAGGCTTTGTAGTGAGCGGCGAAGATACAGCGGAGTTCCTCCGTGAAAAATTGGCCTTTATGGGGCTGATTCCAAAGGAATACAACGAGTTTATTGTGTATTGAGTACCTATTTTATAAGCAAATGAATATAATCTAATAAGCTTTCAAGACAAAGCCTACACCGACACGGCACAGCTGGATATTACGCCAAATCCGGATAGCATCCTGCGGGTGTTCATGGCTTACAAGCCGCTAAAAAAGCCAATCGACGTGCCGGAGCAGTCGCTCTCTCAATGGCAGAGGCATGGCTTTGCTGTTGTTGAATGGGGCGGCGCAAGGATAGATTAGAACAGGTGAAAGTTTGGAAAAAAACCCAGGAAGGACGCAGGTATCCCAGGCAAGATATTTTCACAATGTTTTGTGTGCGGGCTCTCTGACACATGGTGTCTATCTATGAATCAAAATGAAATGTTAACCCTTCTGGAGGGTGTTAAATCAGGCCAAATCTCCACAGATGAGGCTCTGCTAAAGCTAAAGGTCAAGCCCTTTGAGGACTTGGGCTATGCTAAGCCTGACCACCACCGCAGCCTGCGTCAGGGGGCGGCAGAGGTGATATACGGAGAGCGAAAGAGCTACGAGCAAATTTGCGGCATAGCCGCCTCAATGCTGGCGGCGGGGACGGATTCCATACTAATCACCCGCCTTTCACCAGAGGCCGCAGAGGCCTTGAAGAAGGATTTTGAGCTGCAAGGCTTTACATATTATCCGGTTGCAAAGATAGGCATAGTCGGGGAATGCAAATCGCCCCAAAGCGAGGGCAAAATCATTGTGGCAACAGGGGGCACAAGCGACATCCCCGTGGCAGAGGAGGCGGCGTTAACGGCGGAATTCCTTGGCAGCAGGGTGCTCAGACTGTATGATGTAGGGGTTTCCGGCCTGCACCGCTTGCTCTCTTATAAAGAGGAGTTGGCAAGCGCACGAGTGGTTATCGCCATTGCAGGCATGGAGGGTGCTCTGGCCAGCGTTATAGGCGGGCTCACCAACGCACCTGTGATAGGAGTGCCAACCAGCGTTGGCTACGGAGCTTCATTTGGCGGAGTTGCGGCATTGCTGTCAATGCTAAATTCCTGCGCTTCAGGGGTGAGTGTGGTTAACATTGACAACGGATTTGGTGCAGGGTATATTGCGAGTATGATTAATAAATTGAAAATTGAGAATTGAAAGTTGAAAATTAAGGTTAATTTGCTGCGCTACTAGATGTTAGAGGTCAGAGGCTAGAAGCTAGAAATTCCCAGTTATAGCTCCCGCTATAAATTACCATTAATTATACATTATGAATTATGCATTAAAAATCTTCTATCCATAATTAACATTCAAAATAAAACAAAAATCTGTAGCTCGTCGGTGGGTGGTCAACGGTGAAACGGCCTTTTGCAACAATAGGATTTACATATTTAATTGCAATGGCATTGGCCGAGGCTATGGGGGAGAACTTCTCCCTTGCTATGGCCTTGTTTTGTCTTGTCTCCGGCGGCCTGTGTCTGGCCTCCCCAAGGATACGCAAGGGGGTTGGGATTCCCGCCGCTCTGCTCACTGCGGCGGTGGCCTTTGGCGTGTTTTTCGGCTACTCCTACATGGCGGTAACGCCTGTTGCAGGGCTTGTTGAGCGTGAGGCCTTTGTAAGCGGAACTGTGGCCGAAGAGCCATACACTCAATATGGCAGGCACTATGTAGTGTTGAATACGGACAGCGTGGCTCTGCCTGAGGCACCCCAGAGCTTTAAGCTGCGTATCTCAGTAGAGGATGCAACGGACATCCAAAAGGAGGACAGGCTAAGCGTTAAGGCGCACTTTATTGAAATACCCAAGGAGAGCCTGAGCGCAAGGCGTGCAAAGGGGATATTTATTTATGCCTATCAAGTGAGTGAGACAGACATAGCAATAACTAAGGCGCAGCCCTCAATTAAGAGGACGGCGGCGCAGTTTAGGCGCAGCTTGATTGATGCCATAGGCGAAACTCTGCCGGAACAGCAGGCGGGCTTGCTGCGTGCAGCTCTGATTAGCGACGCCTCCGGCTTGGATACCCAAACGCAGCTGGATTACCGCCGCAGCGGGGTAACTCACATGCTGGTGGTCTCTGGAATGCACACAATGCTCATATGCTTTGCATTAATGGCTCTGTTTGGATTTTTGCGCCTTCCACGCAGACTTTCGGCTGTTTTAGCGGGGCTTGCGGTGCTATTTTTCATGCTGCTGGTGGGCTTTACGCCCTCGGTTAACAGGGCGGGAATTATGGCACTAATCATGCTTTTGGGCAAGCTGCTACGGCGTGAGGCAGATTCTACCAACTCAATGGGCTTGGCCTGCCTTATTATCTGCCTTGTAAACCCCATGGCGGCCGCCGATATAGGCTTGCAGCTCTCAGTTTTAGCCACCTTGGGTCTGATTTTGCTCACCCCGATTATATACAGTAAAATAAGAGCTGTTATAGAAAAATCCTTTGCAAAGGAAGTTTTACGTAAACTGACAAAGGCACTTGCGCTCCCCTTGGCGCAAACCCTTGGTGCAACTGTGCTTACAGCTCCTGTTATACTGGTTAATTTTCATGAATTCTCACTGGTTTCGCCCCTTGTAAATATTTTAATAGCCCTGCCCTTCTCCCTTTTCATGATGGCTGGGGGCATAGGCGCAATGCTGCAAATGACAGGTTTTTTGGCTGTTGCAGGCAAGCCATTTTCAATAGTGGCCTTTGTTGCCGAAAGATATTTGCATCTAATCACACACGGACTGGGTTCGGCCTCCTTTGCCTCTGTGAATCTGCCCTTTTCTTACATTACAATATGGGTTAGCGGCACGCTTTTGCTCTTTGCAATCGCCCTGCTTTTGCGGCGCAACGCCTCACTTTTCAAGCAGACGGCGGTGCTCTCAGCCATAGTTTTGCTTATTGGTGCGGCCTCCTACAGCCTGTTGGATATGGGTGTTACTAAAATATATGTGCCTGATGTGGGCAACAACTGCGCCGCTCTGATAGTCAAGGGCAAAAAAGGCCTGATGATAGGCGCAGGAGGCGGGAGCTACGACTATAAAACAGTTGCAGTCGCCGCCCAGCAAAGCGGCATGACGGAGCTGGAGGCCTTGATTCTGCCGGATTTAGAGGCCAGCGGTGCGGGGCTTTTGAGCGATGTATCCCAGAGTTGGCTGCCCAAAAGCGTCGCTGCGCCAAGCTCCGGCAAATACAAGGCCTTGATGGTGAACAGCTTCCCTCAGGCCTCGCTGTTTAAGCTGGAGGGCGCAAAACTAAGCCCCTGGCGGGGTGCAGAGCTAACTGTGTTCACAGATGACACCGAGAAAAGCTGGATTTGGCTAGAGATCAAGGAGTTTAGTCTGCTGCTGTGCCCAAAGGGCGGAGATGTTAAAAGGCTTGCACCGCAATATCTCTCACCAACGGCGGTGGTGCTCTACAGCGCAGATATATCAGGCATTTCAGGCCTCAATTGCGGCAGCTGCATCATCTCCGCAGACCAAAAATCCGCCGCCAAAATTGAGCTAATGCTCCGAAATACAGGTATAAACAATATTTATAAGACAGCAGAAGGGGGCAGCCTCCTCTTAGAGACCAGAGGCCGCCCGTTTGCGCAGATTTCAAGCTTGGGATAGGCAAAGTTTTAAATAAAAACAAGAAAGGGACGCAGGAAGTCCGGCAAAATATTTTAGCAATGTTTTGTGTGCGGACTCCCTGACACGTGGTGTCATGCCGAACATAGATGAAACCGAGTTAAAACGCCAGTTAAAGGAGGGGCAGCTTGCCCCGCTCTACCTTATATACGGCGATGAAGCCTATTTGAAAAAAATCTACACCTACAAGCTCATAAAAAAGCTTACAGGCAGTACAGATGACGAATACAAGCTGCGCCGCTTTGAAGGCGAGAGTTTTGATTTAGAGCTGTTTTTAGATGAGCTGGAGGCCTTCCCCTTCATGGGTGGGAGCAAATGCCTGCTCATACACGATTTAAACATCATGGATTTGCCCGCCGAGGGCTGGGAGAGGCTCAAGCCTGCCCTTGAGGACATCCCAGATTATTGCAGGGTGATTTTTTGGCTGGACAGCGTGCCTCTAAGCAAGCAGCCAAGGAGCAAGAGCCTGCTGAGCCTTGCCTCTAAGCAGGGCTGTGCTGTGGAGCTGGGCAGGCCGGATAAGGCCAAGCTCAGCAAAACCCTAAGGGACGGCGCAGCTCGCAGGGGCTGTGAGCTTAGCTCTGAAATGGCATCCTACATCATTTTTGAGCTGGGACAGGACATGCAAACTCTGCTCACGGAAATGGAGAAAATCTGCGCCTATGCGGGCGGCGGTGCTATTACCAAGGCGCATGTGGACGCCGTTGCGGTTAAATCTATTGATGCAAAAGGCTATGATATGGCAAAGGCTATTATTAAAAATGATTTTCAAACAGCCTTTAAGCTCATTGACCAGCTCTTCTATCTGCGCACAGAGCCAACTATGATTCTGGCGGCCATTACGGGCAGCTTTGGGGACATCTACCGTGCAAAATGCGCAAGCACCGCAGGCGAGCCTATGGAGACTCTCTCGCAGGCCTTTCCTGCCGCCTACAAGGGCAGAGAATTCAAGCTGCGCTATGCTGTCAAGGACGGCGCAAGGCTCTCTCTGCAAAGCCTGAGGGAGAGTATGAACGCACTGTATCAGGCGGATGTCAGGCTCAAAAGCAGCAGGGCAGGGGACAGGATAGTCATAGAGGAGCTTATCTCCAAGCTCCTTCTTATCGCCGCAAGGAGCTAGCCAATGATAACTATAAAAGAAGCAGTGATAGTCGAAGGCAAGTACGATAAAATCCGTCTCTCCTCCCTTTTGGATACCCTTATAATCCCAACCGACGGCTTTGCCATATTTAAAGATAAGGCCAAGCTTAGCATGATTAAAACCCTTGCCGAGACAAGGGGGATACTCATTTTAACCGACAGCGACGGAGCGGGATTTGTTATACGCAATCATCTTTGTGGCTGCATTGACGCCAAATACATCAAGCAGGCCTATATACCCGATGTAAAAGGCAAGGAGAGACGCAAGGCCGAGGCCTCTAAAGAGGGGCTGCTGGGCGTGGAGGGCATGAGCACTCAGGTGCTGCTGGAGGCTCTGGCGGCGGCGGGAGTGGCAATAGAAAGCAAGAAAGAGCTAAAATTTAACACAAGTGTTACAAAATCTGACTTTTTTGAGGACGGGTTGAGCGGCAGCTCCAACAGCAAAGAGAGACGATTGACTCTGCAAAAAGAGTTGAAATTACCTAAATATTTATCGCAAAACAGCCTATTAATGGTGATAAATACTATAATGAGCTATGATGAATATAAAGAACTGATAAAAAGACTTTTTTAAAAAGATTATTAAGTGCAGCAAGATGATATTATCTAAGCTGCAAAACAGATTACAATATTCTAGTTTTTTGTAATTCAATTGCAATAAGTATGTGGATTATGTTACTTGTATTGTAAAAATTCACAGACTTTTCTTCGTTGTATTGTGAGTTACGACGGAGAAATTTAAATGTTTGTACTAAATTATAGATTTTTGGTGTTTTTGTAAATTTTTATTAGTTAAAACGCTCTTTAAAAATTACTGATTGTAAAGATTCGTAAACATTTGCGCTGTTTTTTTTATTGACAATTGTGCAAGATACACTTATAATTGGAGCATAAGGCAGAATATGTCAGAGCTGATAAAGCTTGGTATATCTGCTGTTTAGAGGGTTTCATTAGTGCTTAAATATGTTCACGGCAACCGTTTGGCTTTAAGGGGAACAGGCCTTGCGGTTGGTTTTGGTATATAATCGGTGTACATTTTAAGGATTTATGAAAAATAGCAAACCACAAGAGAAAGGGGTTCAATCACCATGAAGAGAAGAATCTTAAGTTTAACACTAACACTAGCAATGCTTCTTACTATGATTCCTATAGGGGGCTTAGTACAGGGCTTAGGCGTTGCTGCGGCAGAGGGCACACCCGGAGCTTCAGTTACGGAAAGGACACAGTTCGATATTTATTGGACACGCAGTGTGGAGTATTCCCCGTGGCTTACAGAGACGGGAGACCCTGACACCTATAAGCTGCCTAACCCCGAGGCAACAAATTACGCAGCAGCCACAGCAAATTATTTAAGCAGTGACTCAAACAGTGCGACTTATTATGGTAAAAATCCGTATATCTATAATCTTGTGGGAAATAAAGCAAATAACCCTAACAATGATTTGGAAGATGTATTAAATGACAATCGTATGCGTATTGCCTATGTAGACCCACGCCTGAAGGCTCTTCAGGATCAGGCTAATAGTGCGCTTACTGCATTGGAAGAAGCTAATTATAAAGCTGATTATGCGGCTTGGGTTACGGCTATGAAGGCTGGCACAGCCTTTACACCCACCTATGATTTTGAGGGACTAAAGGCGAAAAGGCTTGCTGTCCTGAACAAAATTGACGCAGGCATTTTAACTGAATATGAGAAAGACTATAACAAGGGTACATCTCTTATATACGCAGATAAGTATATTTGGGACGGCGGCTATATGCCTATAGATGACCCCGGAACAACAGCGGTTACGCCTATTAATAATGAGCCGCCTGCGCTGAATTTAATTACTTCGAATGAAAACACCCAAGGTTCCGCACAGCAGTCTATGACAGCCAGCCTTAGTGGAGACGTTATTTCCGGCGTAATTAGTTTCTATGGATACGCACTTTCTATCACTGTTTACACAGGTAATGTACTTTCCAGCGGTAAGAATGCTACAGGCACAGTAGTATTTACCGAAACTGCTGCTGGCGGCTATTATAGTGACAGTTCAAATCATGCATATTCCGCAACTCTCAGTGATGGCGGTACAAGCCCAACTGGCTATACTGTAATCGTAAGAGGTACAGCAGGCAACCCCGACAACTGGGTTGGTTCTTATATTCCCACTGGCAGTGGATCTGCTATTTCTCCTGTTACAGATTATGCTTTAACCCCCGCAAATCAAACCCTTAACATTGAAAAGAGATCCGACAGTTCTATAAAGAAAAAGGAATATTATTATATAAGTCCCAAGAGCTTTGCTCCTCCCGCAAACGTTGAGATAACAGGTGTTACCTATGCCGTTTCTCCTGCAGGTATTGTAGATTTAAACACAACAAGCTCAAGCATTGATCCTTATCATATAAGTGTTGTTGCGGCAGGTGCAGGCATGGCAACTATTACAGCTACCTTAACCACAACGGATGGAGCTACAGTTATAAGAGATACAACAGTTACAGTTGCAGAAACTGCAGCACCGGCCGAAACCTATGATCCTACTTATGGCATTTATTGCCGAGGTAGAGCACCGGAAATAGGCAATAATGGTACGCAGGAAAGAAAAGGTGCTGCTTCAGCACAAGGCCAATGGGCTTCTTGGACTAACTGGACTACACGTTCAGAATCAAATATTTGGGAAGGGCCGGAAGAAACACTCCGTCGCTTTACCGGCTATGTGTATATTCCTGAGGAAGCCTTTGCAACTGAGTCTGTGTTATATTTCTCGGCTCTTAATGACGTGCTTCTTGCAGGTGACGATTCCTTCGCCATTGTAATCAATGGTGTTCCGTTCTTGCGTTCTGCTACTCACAACCTTAATAACTATGTAAACGATAATGGGATAAACTTTGATGCTGACCACACCGCTGCAATTATTACACCAGGTGCATGTACTGGCTGCAGTTTGGGCAACACTTTAAATCCAAAGTGGACTGAGTACAGCTACGGCGGAATTGCAAGCGGTCCTTGGCATACACATTTGGATAATAACTCCAAGTTCAACGCAACCCAGTATCTTAAGTCCGGAGTAAACAGGATAGACATTATAGCAGGTGATGTTGCTCAGGGCGGAGGCCTCTCTCGGCTACATCTGTTCTCTACAAATGATGATGTTTTTAATGCTGCAATGTGGGTTAGTGTAAGACCTTACAGCGACCCTGAATGTACACAGCTTATAGATACTCCTCAGAATGTTGGCACAGTTGTATATTACAAGTATACGGTAACTAACTATGGAGAGGCAGATCTAACTAACGTTCATGTTGTTGATGCGCAAATAGGTGTTGATTTTACAAGAAATACCTATTCTCATTATACAAATAGTGCGCACGATGTAATTTACGATGAAAATAAAGGCCCTTACGGGCTAGACCCGTACAACACAGGCAGTTCGCCGGATAACCTTGCGAGCACGGGCGTTACCATTAACAACTACAATGGGTTGACCCAAGCCGAAAAGGACAACTTGAATCTGCTTGCCAGAATAGAGCCAGGGGATCATGTTGATATTATAATTCCGGTGGCAAGCATTACAGGCAAAATGGTAGGTACAGTAATCAACAAGCCGGAAGGCTGGGCAGACGGCGGTTTGTACGATACCTCCTCAACAATTGTAAGCTTTATCTCCAACAATATAACCAATGATTTTGCGGTTATAGATTACGGTCTGCCTGTTACCATTCCCGTGCTCAGCAATGACAACCTCTCAGGCACAAATGACATTGCAGGTGTTAAAGTAGGGGGCGAGGGCGACTACGATAACGCATTTGCAACAGGCAGTGACCTCACAGGCTATACAGCCTCAGCTAATGGCACGTTTGGCACAATTGCAAAGATAGCAGTTGCCAGTGCGGATGATGTCCTTAAGTACACCCCAACCGCCATTGTTAACGATGTAGATGAGTTTGTCTATGCCGTTGAAGCCAGCGGCTCAGTAGCAAGCGCAAAGGTTAGCGTAGTACCAGCAAGCTCTGTTTACTATGAGGATAGCTTTGCAAACATCACTATTGCTCAGGAAGGCAACTTTAACGAAGCTGATGTAGGCTTAGGAAGCTTAGTATACAGTGGTGCTTGGATAACCGAGGGCTCAGCAGATTCCCGTGAGCAAGCATATGACAATAACGCTCATTATGGCTATGATGCAGTTTATGATGTAAGTGAAACCAACAGCGGCGGTTCTGCTCACTACACAGGCAACGCTATAAATTATACAGCACTGAATGCCCAATTTGGAACATCGCTTACAGCCAAAAGCACATTGGCAGATATATTTGGTTTAGAGAAGCAGCACCCCGGTATCTATTCAGCAGCAACCAAGCAGGTATGGGGAGCAGACAAATTTGCGGATACGGCAAGCTCCTTCCTCACCTTTAAGTTCAAAGGTACAGGCCTTGATATTATCAGCCGTTGTACAGCGGACGCAGGCGCAATGACTGTAAGTGTCTATAATGCAAACGGCGTTACATTTGCTGAGGACACAGGCAAAGCAGCGGGCACAGCAGTTAAAACCGTAAGCATGAACAACATCTTCGGCGGCGACGGCATACAAAGCCAGATTCCAACCGTTACCATAAAAGACCTTGCATGGGGCGAGTATGTCGTTCAAATCGAGGTTAAAAAAATGCTGCAGCTTGCCTCTGCAGGTAATAAGGTTTATATAGATGCACTCCGCATTTATGATCCTATAAACCCAACAGACAGCAGGAGTTATTACAACGCAGATGAGAAGAGTGCAATAACCTACAAGATTCGCGACCTTATCATCAATGATATTAACCTTGGAGGCGGAGCAGTTACTCCTCCAGAGGAAAGCACTCAGACAGTGGGCGACAACACCGTTCGCTATATCCCTGCTGCGTTCTATCTTGACGATAACTTAAACGGCAAAGAGGGAGACGCCAACGACGCAGCCAAGTTTGCTAAGTTTGGCCCCAAGAACGAGCTATATCTCCAGAGCAAGTATGACGGCTTTGTGTTTGATTATGATGCTTCAAATGCCTCTACAAACACACTGCAATTTGATGCCAAGCTGATTTATATCAACGGCGGCTCTACAGCTCCTGAGATTCTGCGTGTTACCAACCTGACCACAGGCGCAACAGATACAGCCGAGGTTAGTTCTGCAACCGAGATGTTCTATGATTTTAGAAATCTGCTTGGTACAGAGAAGGTAGCTAAGTTCCTTGTTCAAAAGGAGACAGAGGGCAATATCCTCTCTCTTACAAACATCAAAGTGCCGAATATTAGCCCAGGATCTGTGCTTCAAGCATTTGACTTTGTTGTACCTGATACAGTAACAATCATCGGCAACAACACCATGTACGCCACAACAAGCCAGGTTCTAACCTATGATTACACTGTAGCCTCCGGCAGCAAGAGCGATGCACTCATCTTTAACACAAAGTGGGAGATTGCCTCAGGCAGTGAATTTGCCTCCATTGCACAGGACGGCACACTTTCAGCAACAGCTCCGGGCGCAGTTACAGTGAAGATCACACTAAATGACGGTGTAAACGGCGTAGCTCCTACTGTTGCAACCTTTGCTGTCACAGTAAATCCTGCGCCTAAGTATGTAGAATCCTTGGTTATTAAGGATTCTGATAACAACACCTCAGGCAGCAAGTATGTTAACAGCAGTTTCCAGCTGACGGAGACAATCGCACCGCCTGAGGCCACAATTCAGCTGGTAACTTGGGAATCCCTTGACCCGTCTATCGCTTCTGTTAACGTGAACGGCTTAGTTACTGTTTATGACAAGACTCAAACCGTTACTATCCGTGCAACAACAACAGACGGAACTGCAATCACTGCGGTATACACATTAACTGTTATACCCAGAGATGTAGTTTATGATACCGTCCTGAGTGCGGTTCCAAACCCCGAAAGCATTGATGTTTACCCAACTCCCGGAACCTCGCAGATTATAGTTACTATGAAAGGGGATACTCTTCCACATCCGGAATCTGAGGTTTTGGATCAAAGCTATACCTTTGTATCTCAAACACCGCAGTTTGCAACGGTTAACATCACCACAGGCGTTGTAACGGCTGTTGCTGAAGGCACAGCGATTATCAGGGTTTACAATGGTGACAGCAGCTCCTATGTGGATGTAGAAATTGAGGTTGAAGATTCTACACCTCCAACGGTTTACACCAACATCAATAGCCTGACAGCGTCAGAAACAACTATAGACAGAAACCCCGCAATCGGCAACACAGTTCAGTTGGCATTTACCACAACTAATGTAGATGACCAAAGCGGTGCTTTCCTTACCAACTACGGCTATGACTTTGTCTCCAGCAATACAGCTGTTGCAACAGTTAGCGCAGCAGGTTTGGTAACTGCCGGCACAACTACAGGTACAGCTACAATTACCCTTAAGAATAAAGCACCTGCAGGTGCGCTATATTCTGAGAAGACAGTTACTATTACTGTTGATTACACTCCGCCGACAATTGCACTCTCACCAACAGAGTTAGAGTTCACAGTAGGTGACGAGGATGAGAATGTAACCGCAACACTTGCAAATGCAATCGGTTGGACACTTACTTGGTACACCTCCGATTCAGCAACTGCAACTGTGGGCGCAGGCTCAACGGTAAGCGGCACAAGTGCAGCAACAGCAGTTAGCCCAGTGGCAGTAGGCACAGCAAATGTTTACGCAAAGCTGACCTACGGTGCATTAGAGGTAACTTCTGGTAATGTTGAGGTTACGGTGGAATCTGGACAGTCTGTGTTTACAGAAGTACCAGTTGACATTGTACTAATTTCAGGCGAAAAGGGATATTATGGTACTGTTGTTGGATTAACTGAATACTCTCACAATTCGGGACCTGGTGTTATAACAGCAAGTGCTTCCACAACATTAACAACGGCACAACCCTTGGAAATCGCTATTCAAACAAATCCAAGCTATTTGCTCTGGAGTGGTGATGCTATTGCTGATAACTTTGTAAGGTTAACACTTGCATCAAATGGAACAGTGACTTATGCAGGGTATACAGTGAATCATAATGGCGGTGCAGCATGGACAGGTACGGCATCCGCTGAATGCTGGTACAATGTAACATTAAGTAATGGACGCATTGTTGTAACACAGAGAGCAACAGCTGGCACAGGCGGCACAGTTGAGCTAGTTGCTCCAAAAGCTCCCAAGAGTGTCACCATCACAGGTACACCAGATACCATCTATAAAGTAAACGGTAGCGGAACACCCAACACAACAACACTCACAGCAAACATTCTTCCCGTAGACGCAACTGCTGACACAGAAATTACTTGGACTGCAAGCCCAAGCGGTATTGTTAGCTTCACCCCGGGGGTAGGCGCAACAAAGACCTTCACAGCAGCCGCTTCAGGTGATGTTACAATAACAGCAACAACGGCAAACGGTAAATCTAACACCTTTGTTATCCATGTTATTGACAACACACCAGTTAACATCTATCCCAATAATGCAATTGCAGACTCAGCAAGCAAAACACTTGATGTCTACACAGGCAGCAGCGACCCGAAAACTTGGACTTTAACTGCTTCTCTCACATATCCCACACACAGCGGTGCGTATGATGTAGAGGTTGCAACTCTCCACTTTGAATCAAGCAATACTGCTGTGGCAACCGTTAACAGCACAGGCACAATCACAGCTGTAGCGACGGGCACTGCGACAATCACAATCAAGAACGACGCAAGTCCTCAAGTTGCAATTGGCAGCGTTGCTGTAACTGTGGTCAACACCACACCAAGCATTGCAGTAACTAATACAGGCGCAACTACAATTGATTACTATGCTGGCAACGCAGCCAGTGATCCGCAGAGCAGCACAATCACAGCTGCTATTACCAATGACAACAGCTACACTGTTGAGTGGAGTGCATCTCCAGCTGATAAGGTTTCATTCAGCACAACAACAGGCAGCTCAACAACAGTAACCGCTCTGGCAGGAGCAACAGGAAGCGTCACCATAACAGCAACCCTCAAGAGCGGCGGAACAACCCTCTCAACAGATACAACAAGTATCGCTGTTAAGGATACCACGCCAACCTTAGCCGATAGTCTCACGGTTACTACACCCGCAAGCAAGACCCTCAAGCTCTTGGTGGGCAATGAGTCAACAATTATCACACAGATACTGCCCTCCAACACAAGCGACCAGACTCTTGATTGGTCTTCTAGTGCTGCTGGTGTTGCAACAGTAAGTGGCACAGGCAAGGTTACAGCAGTTGCGGCCGGAACAGCAACCATAACAGTTGCAACAGTAGACGGCAGCAACAAGAGTGACACAGTAACAGTTACAGTTGTGGCAGCTCCCACAGTGGCAATCGCAACACCTGCAAGCCCATTCAGCTTTGAGGTTGGCGATACACAGGCATTCACAACAACCACAATTACAAACGGCGATGGTTGGGTTCTTGCATGGGCATCCAGCGACGCAAGCAAGGCAAGCTTTAGCGGCAACACATTAACCGCCGTTGCAGCAGGTACAACAAATGTAACAGCCAAGCTTACTAACACTGAGTTCCCGGGCGTTGAGGTAGTCTCAGCTCCAGTTGCGGTAACGGTTACGGCTCTGCCGACAGTTGCTATCAGCAGCCCGACAGGTGCACAGAACCTGAATATCGGTTCAACACTAGGGTTTGCAGCAACAACCTCAGCCGGAGCACAAGCATCAGGTTGGACACTCAAGTTTGTATCCAGCGATGAAGCAAAGGCAGCGTTTGACATTGACAACGAGACCTTGACAGGTCTTGCAGTAGGCACAACTACCGTTACTGCAGTGCTTGAGAAGGCAGGAAAGACAACGATTGTTTCGAGTAATTCGATTGTTGTTACGGTGAAGGATGTTGGTGGAGCACCTGCTCCCGACAACCTTACAATTATACTGACAACTTATAGAACAGGTTCAATCGCACAATATATTGGAATTGATAGTTGGCCGATAACCATACCTAGCGGTTATATTAGTTTCTCAACTCAAAGCTATACTCAAACTTATACAGCGTTCAACAATAATTTTGCTAAGGGTTCAGATTATTTGCTCTACTACAATACCAATAACTGGAAATATTACGGACATGCAAGTAATGCAATTAGAATAACTTATGGTTTGGATGGCACGATAAGCTATCAAGCTTACCATACAAACGGAGCAACTACAGGAGCAGCATTGCTTACTGGATATGGGTCGTATGATAATTGCACAGGCTACACGGTAAGTTATAATTCTGATACAGCCACTCTGACGATTAGCGAAGTTAATACTACTCCAGCACCTAGTGAAAGCGGCACAATTAGTGCAGGTGGTGGAACAGCACCCACAACAACGACTACAACGACGACTACAGCAGGTGGCAGCGGAAATACGGGCACACCAGCCAGCGGTAAGATTGGTACTTCGATTACAGTTGGCACTCAAGCGGGTACCTATAGAGGTGCCTATGGAGACAATCTGTCTGCCAATGGAGGAGATCATATTACAGGTAATAGTCCTGTAGTAGGTGACATCATTGTATGGCCAGTTTCGTTACCAAGTGGTGAGCTTCACTTCTGGTACTGTAAGCAAAGTAGCAATGGCTGGTCTCCGATTGGGTATCCTGGTTATTATACAGATCTCGGCCCTGTTTCATCAACCTCATGGAGTTAAGCTATTAAACAGAATAATTTGATTTAAACAACTTACAGCCCCCGCCGCACGTAAAACTGCGGCGGGGGCTTGCATTTTGGGTGTGGTGGGGGTATAATATAAATATAAACATTTAGGAGGGGCTATACATGAGCGAAACAATTGCCAGCACACAAGCAATGCCTGATATACTAATGAGTTTAATTTATACAAATACCGTAAAAATACGTGAAGAGGGTGGAGTTGTTACAGTAATTCCAATACACGAAACAGGGGATTCCTGCGCCCTTTACGGTTTGTTGGGAGAGGGCAAATTATCTGTAGAAAAATTTTTGCAGCAAAAGCGTGCAGATAAGGAGCTTGAAGCATGATGGAAAACGCATATGTTTTGGATGCCTGTGCATTGATAGCTTTGTTAGAAAAGGAAGATGGGGCAAACGTAGTTCTGAAGTTATACAATGAAGCAAAGACAAATCGCATAAAATTAATGATGAGTAAACTTAACCTGTTGGAGGTATATTACGGAACTTTGCGGGATTATGGTTTAGATCAAGCCCATAAGTTAATTGAAAGTATTAGTAAAAGCCCTATCCAAATAGTATCAGATTTTTCAGACGAGGTTTTTGTTGAGGCCGGCCGATTAAAGGCATCGTATAAGATTTCGTTGGCAGATTCAATAGCATTAGCGGAGGCCGCTGTGCGCCAAGCATTACTTGTTACTTGTGACCATCATGAATTTGACATAATTGAGCAAAATGAGCCAATAAAATTCCTATGGATTAGGTGAGAATAAAAGCTGAGTGCAAGCTGCTCACCGCACGTAAAACTGCGGCGGGGGTATAAATATAGGCATGATGGTTGCATAGGGGCAGACCTGCGTGTCTGCCCAAAGACGGGAAATTTACGACAACTAGGGGCAGACACGCAGGTCTGCCCCTACGGCTTTTTTAGAGGTACTCGTGCAAAACACTAAACGGACATACTATGCTACTAGAAAGCGAGGAATAGCCATGGATTTACTACGTTTTAATGCTGATGACATTCACGAATTGCGCATTGAACTGGCAGAACGCAAAAAGGCAATGTCCAAGGAAGAATCTGACAGAGATTTCAAAAACAGTGTTGAGGCAATGCGCCGTGCAATCAGGTGCAGTTCATTCAGTCTGTGCGGGGTTTTTGTTTTGTTATATAGGTTAGCTTAATAGCCAGGTTAAGACAAGGCTAAAAAGTGTAAAAAGATAGCGCAAAAGTCAATAGTTTGCACAACCATTGCAAAAATTATTTGACAACAAAAAGAAAAAATATAACAAAAGTATTATTGACTAACCGTATTGTAAAATACTTACAAAAATATTAAAATAATAAGATGAATACTATAACTTTAATCATATTTAATTGGCGTTTTGATAAGATAAGTAAAAAATGACAGACAAGTGTATTGCATAATTGCCAAAAATCTGCCAAAAAAGTGCTATATATTCCACTTGCGTTTATGACAAAAGTGTGATATAATGTTTTCAAATAGTTTATATTTTGCTTGATTATGGCTTTCAAATGCAAAATTTAACAAAATTTCGGGGGGAAAAACAATGAACGGACAAAGAAAGCACACAGAGACAGCTAAGCTTAAAGTCAAAAAGCTGTCAAAACAATTAGTTGCTATACTGGTTGTTTTGATGTTGCTTATTACCGCCATGCCAAGCGGCCTGTTAGGCATGCTTGTTAGTGCATGGGAATGGGCACCGACCTTAAAGGTTTATGGGCGTGAAAACGGCTATGTTGGCTCTTATAGGTATCAAAAGTATCCAAACAGTGCCGGCGATCCTTACTACGCCTACTACAACGCAAGCACTGGTACTTATTCCACTTATTTAAACCGTAATGTATTACAGTACGTCTCATCTGGTATAGGCGGTGTTAGACTAAGAGGAAATGGTACTACTATTGAGTTGATTGGACACTATGGAATGGCACTCACCAGAAGTGACGCCGTAAACAATGTCAATATCAAGGAAGTTTACTGTATTGAGAGTGGTATTTCTTTTGACGGTTATGCAAGTGCTGACGTGGATAAAGGAACTACCTATGATATTAAAAATCCTGGTGATAGTTGGTACTGGAATGCCCTTCCTGCCGGAGTTAGAGAGGGCATACTGAGGGCTCTTCTTTATGGCTACAGTGAAGGTAAAACAGGCATGCCAAACCTTGGAGGAACTCCTTCAGTTGATATGAAGGCCGCAACTCAGGTTCTTATTTGGGAAATCCAGCAGCAAATTCACCTTACATCAACAGGTGGCGGCTTGGACGCAATGAGCTGGGATCCGGACTATAGAAGAGATTTTGAATATGGCGGCGCAAGATTATATGGCGGCAGGTATTTTGATTCTATTAGGGGCACTGCTGCCGAGCCTTATTACAGATATATTATGCTGTTATGTTCACAGCATGATACAGGCTTTAGCTTTAGTTATCCCACTGCTGCTCAGGCTCAGGCCAACAGCAATATTTTAAACAGGCAAAGCGATGGAACATATAAGGTGGTACTGGAAGAGACCAACGGCATCGAACTGCCCTTGGGCGTGGTTTCCGGCACTGGAATTAATGTTTCAAGAACAGGTGTGAGGGGACATTATACTTACACGTTCACATCAAACTCTCCTATTCCCGACGGAGTCACCTTAACGCTGAGAAAAGACGTAGGCAGAGCTAATAATGACCCGCCTTATATTCTTCAAACATCTAACAGCAGCGGCAGAGTAGTTGGTACTGACGACCACTATCAGACCATGGCACAGGGTGCGATTGACGACAAATTCTGGTATGTAAGCTTTAAAACCGAAGAGGGAGCCGGAGAGATAGAGAAGGCAGCAGACGGTGGAACAAGAGCCGGATTTACCTTTGACTTTTACGGACCGCTAAGCAATGGCCCAACTCATCATTATATCACGACAGATGCAAACGGTGCAGCAGCTGTAGATCACCTTCCTGTGGGCACCTATGACGTAACAGAGACAGCTGCGCCTAACAGCGATTTCAAAAAACCGCCTACGCAAACTGTTGAAGTTAGAGCAAACGAAACCACCACAGTCAGCTTCTACAACGAATGGAAAGACGGCAAACT
>JAISYX010000057.1 GCA_031269595.1 Oscillospiraceae bacterium | reverse complement strand
CGCTATGTTTGCGGCTGTGTTTAGCGTTAATTTAAGCGTTCAAACTGAAGCTAAAGAATCCCTTAGCAGCACTGAGGCGGTTGAATCTAACGAATTTAAAGAGCCAGAGCTAAGCTCAGGCTTGCCTGAAGTATATACACGTGAAGATGGATATTTAAATATAAGCAATGATTTTGAAATCCTCCGCATGGATAACAACAGCTCCGTTACAGGTGAGAGCCTCAAACTAATCAAGGGTCAGAGCCTGCATCTGCGCAAGCTTATTTACAGCAAAACCTTAAAAGCTGATGACATGGCATTTTATTCCTCTAATCCTGATTTTATTACTATAGATCAAGATGGCTTTTTAAAAGCCGCACGGGTTGGGGAGTCTGTTATCACTCTGCTCTCTTCAACAGGTGAGCGCACCGAGTTTTCTGTAAATGTAATGCCTGTTGAGGGCACATACACCACCAAGCCGGACCCCGATTGGAAGGGTGAGGTTTATGTCGGCAGGCAAAAGGTATACTACGGCAAAAGCCCTGAAAAGATGATTAGCTTTACCTTTGATGATGGCCCTGGGCCTGCAACTCCTGCCCTTTTGGATATGCTTAAAAAGTATGATGCCCACGCCACCTTCTTTGTTGTAGGGCGAAATGCCAAGAATAAAAAGGCAATTCTTGAAAGAATGATTAAAGAAGGCCACATCATAGGCAATCATACCTATTCCCACCCCTCTCCCAGCAACAAGATAGAAACAGAGCTTAGCTCCATAGGCAACTGCTCCTCCATAGTTAAGGAGCTTACAGGGCAATCGCCCGCATATTTCAGGCCTCCCTTTGCCAAGCGCACAGATGCCCTTAAAGCCGCCTCAGTGCAGCTTAATTTGCCTCTTATACTGTGGAGCTTAGATACCCGTGACTGGGCGCAAAAGGAATGGAAGCCCGTTTATGATAAAATCAAAGGGGAAGCCAAGCCCAACGACGTTGTACTAATGCACGACCTGCACGGCTCTGCCGAGTACACTGCCGAGATAGTAACTCTGCCTGCTGTTGAAAAAATACTTGCAGAATTTACGGAGCAGGGGTACACCTTTGTAACAGTAGATGAGCTTTACGCCCGCAGAGGCAAAGTGTTAAAGGCAGGAGTGAGCTATTAGTCAGTTGACAATTGAAAGTTGAAAGTTGAAAGTTAATTAATTTATAACTATTGTTGCCTTTACATGTGCTGTGTAAGGGCAACATGTTTGGTTTTTTATCGGGGCAATTCTTGCCTCTTACCTCTTGCCTCTTACTTCTAAAAGGAGAGCTATTAAGTTTGAAAAAGAACCGAGAAAGGACGCAGGAAGCCAGCAAAATATTTTTAATAATGTTTTGTGTGCGGGCTCTCTGACACATGGTGTCACTATGAAATACACAATAGAAGAAGCTAAGCTGCTTAAAAAGGAGCAGCTTGCAAAAGGGATTTTTCGGTTTACGGTGTTTAGTCCGGCGGTTGCGTCTGTGGCTAAGGCGGGGCAGTTTGCCAATATTTCGGTGGCGGGCAAAATTTTGCGCCGCCCCATTTCTATATGTGAGCTTGACCCCCAATTTGGCCGCATAAGGTTTGTTTTTGAGGTTAGAGGCGACGGTACAGCTATACTCTCACAGGCGGTAGAGGGCGATATAATAGACCTTATTGCCCCCTTAGGCCACGGCTTTGATTTAGGCGACCCATCCCTACAGGCTGTGTTTGTGGGTGGCGGAATAGGCGTTCCTCCCCTTTTAGAGGCGGCTAAAAGCTATGGCCGCAATGCCTCTGTGTATCTGGGATTCAGGAGCGAGGAGGCCATGATACTTGTGCGTGATTTTGCGGTAAGGGGTGCGGCTGTCCGCATAGCCACAGATGACGGCTCTTTGGGCTACCACGGCTTTGTTACAGATTTGCTCAAGGAAAAGCTGCAAAACGACCATGTAGATATAATTTACGCCTGCGGCCCCAGGCCTATGCTCAAGCTAATTGCAGCTATGGCAAGGGAGCAGGGTGTGGCATGTCAGGTTTCACTTGAGGAGCGCATGGGCTGCGGTATAGGCGCATGTCTTGTGTGTGCCTGCCCTATTTTAAAGGATGGCGTGCCAACCTATCGCCACGTGTGCAAGGAAGGCCCTGTATTTAACGCTGAGGAGGTGGTTTGGGATGCCTGATTTAAAAATCAATTTTTGCGGCATAGAATTTAAAAATCCTGTGTTTACAGCCTCGGGGACATACGGCTTTGGGCGTGAATTTAACGCTCTGTATCCTATCTCCCTGCTGGGAGGCATCTCCTGCAAGGGCACAACTCTAGCTCCAAGAGAGGGCAATCCGCCCCCGAGAATCGCCGAAACACCCTCGGGCATCCTTAATTCCGTGGGCTTGCAAAACCCCGGGGTAGAGCACTTTATCAATGAGGATTTGCCCTGGCTGCTGGAGCAAAAAACAGGCATTATAGTCAACATTGCAGGCAGCACTGTTGAAGAATACTGCGAAATGGCTGAAAGGCTCTCAGAAACAGCCGTGGATATAATAGAGCTGAACATCTCCTGCCCCAATGTAAAGCATGGCGGGGCGGCCTTTGGCACATCCTGTGCCAGCGTTACAGAGATAACGGGAGAGGTTAAAAAGCACTGCACAAAGCCCCTTATGGTTAAGCTCTCGCCCAATGTTACAAGCATTGCAGACATAGCTAAATCAGCGGAGGCGGCGGGTGCAGACGCACTCTCTCTTATTAACACAATAATGGCTATGCGCATAGATATTGAGACCAGAAGACCCATTTTGAAAAACAACAAGGGCGGCCTCTCCGGCCCTGCTGTGCTCCCTGTGGCTATTAGGATGGTTAACGAGGTTGCAAACGCAGTAAATTTGCCAATTATGGGCATGGGCGGCATATCCGATTGGCGTGATGCGCTTGAAATGCTGCTTGCGGGTGCTTCTGCGGTTCAGGTAGGCACTATACTCTTTAACGACCCGCTTGCGCCAATCAAGATTATAGACGGGCTTAACAGGTATTTAAAGAGCCATGGCATAGCCCGTGTTTCAGAGCTTACAGGAGCAGTGCAGCTATGGTGATACTGGCTGTAGATTTAGGCCATGTGCGCACAGGGCTTGCCGTCTGCGACGCTATGGAGATGATGGCCTTCCCTGTAGGGGTGATAAACGAGAAGCAGGATACACTAATCCTGCAAAAAATAGCCGCAGCCGCCAAGGAGAAAAGTGCGCAGCTCATAGTAATGGGACACCCCAAAAACATGGATGGCAGCGAGGGCGAGAGTGCCCAAAGGGCGCAAAATCTGGCCGTTAAGCTGGAACAGCTAAGCGGAATCAAGACAGTGCTATGGGACGAACGCTGCTCCACCAAGGCGGCGCACACCTTTCTTAACCAGAGCAACACTAGGGGCGAAAAGCGCAAGGCCGCAGTAGACGCCCTCTCGGCGGTGATTATTCTTGAAAGCTACCTTTCATATAGGAGGAACGGCGGGAATGCTTAACAGACTAAAGCGTTACAGAGTGCTGGAGACAGCCTGTGCCCTTATTTTTGGAGTGCTGGGCTTTGTTGTTTTTGCTCAAGTTTCCAAAAGCTGGAGCTTCTACTTGGAATTTCCTCAGATTGTGGGCTATGCTGTAGCTTCAACCCTGCTGCTACTGGCACTTTCAGGTGCTAACTATTACTTTGTGGGCTTGCAGGCGACAATAACCTCGCTGCTCTCCTTCGGCAAGATTATCATAGACACCATTGAGGACCATTTAAGCGGCGTTAAGCCTCAGCTTTCAATGAATGTGCTTAACGGCATTTTAGCTATAACACTGTGCGCTATCCCCTTTCTTATTCTGGTGCTAAACAGAGTGCTTTTTACCTTTAAATTTATGAATACAAGCAATAAAAAGCAGGATTTTGCCCTTGTTTTTAAAATTCAAAGTGTTATTATTCTTGCCGCCTATCTGGGCTATTTTATAATAAACTTTATAACAGGCCGCAAGCTTAGCGGAGAGATAAGGTTTAACATAATCCCCTTTGAAACAATTAAGGAATATTACCTGTGGTTTAAATATAACGAGAGGATAGAGCCTGTTGTGCTGTTTGTAGGCAATATCCTTGTGCTTGCGCCCTTGGGCTTTTATTTGAGCGTGCTGTTCCCAAGGCTTAAAAGGCGGTATATCATTTTATTCCCTATAATTTTAAGCGGTGCTATTGAAATTTCACAGCTTATATTCAAAAATGGACATTGCGACATTGACGACTTCATTTTAAACTGCACGGGCTTTTACATTGGAGTCTGGTTTAAGCTTATATGCGATTTTGTGCGCAGAAAGCTAACTAAGGGCGAGGAAGAATCTATATTTACTTATACAAAAACTAGCATATAATTCGGGAGAGTTTTATGAAAAAACGGACGAAAATATTTATTTTAGTAATAGTTGGATTGCTGGTCATTAAATCAATTCATAGTCTTTTAAGTCTTGTTATAGTACCAAATATACAAAAGAAACAGGCTATAGAAAGGTTTGAAGAAAATTTTGATGATTTTCAAAATGTGCAGGCATATTTAAAAAAGAGTGACATTATTTTGACTTGCAAAAAAGACAAAAAAGGAAATGTGCAATTTGAATATTGGTATAGCGATCCAATTTCTGACGAGCGAGTTATTCATCAAATAGAAAAGATTCTTTGTAACTTAGATTTTGAATACATTGAGCATATTTCGCATACACGATTTGCTTTTAGAGATGCAGAAGGCTATTTGCAATGCATTGAATGCGATAATGATGATGAACCAAGATTCAGTGAAAGTAACGAATGGCACGATAATATTATAAAATTAAAAGATGATTGGTATTTCAGGTCACTATGGGTATATTTTTTTCGTAATGAAAAAGATGAGGAAACTGATGCTAATTATAAGGCAAGAGTAGCATGGCATATCATTAAAGGCTACTAGTTAAAGTGTTGAAATTAACTCAAGCTCATTAGGCGGTGTGCTTTGCTCAGTGCTTGAACTTGAGAGAATACTTGAGGTGAACATGAAAGAATACTTGGAAATAGGCGAAATTGTGGGCACACACGGCATTAAGGGTGAGGTTAGAGTATACCCCTGGGCAGACTCCGGCGAGTTTCTGCTTCAATTTGACACCCTTTATTTTGATGAGCAGGGCAAGGCTCCCATTAAAATCATAAAATCATATGTACACAAGAATGTAGTTGTAATGAAGCTGGAGGGCGTAGAGGGTGTTGAGAAGGCCTCTGCGCTGCGTTCTAAGGTGCTTTGGATGCGCCGAGAGGATGCAGAGCTTGAGGAGGGGGCCTACTTTATTCAAGACCTGATAGGCCTTAACGTGCTGGATAAGGACACAGGCAAGCTCTATGGTCAGATAAGCGATGTTAGTGCCACAGGCGCAAATGATGTTTATCATATCAAGGGGGAAGACGGCAGAGAGGTTCTTATTGCAGCCGTACCCTCTGTTGTTATTGACATAGAACCGGAGCAGGGTCTTATACGCATCAGGCCGCTTAAAGGAAGCTTTGAAGATGAGAATTGATATAGTCACCCTCTTCCCCGAAATGTGCGAATACGTGCTGGGTGAGAGCATTATAGGCCGTGCCCGTGATTCCGGCATAGCAGAGCTTTATTGCCACAATATCAGGGATTACACCGCAGATAAGCACCGCCGTGTGGACGATTATCCCTATGGCGGCGGCTTGGGTATGCTAATCAAGGCTGAGCCTATCGCCAACTGCTTTGAGGCCATTATCAGGCAGCAGGGCAAGCGGCCGCACTTTATTTATATGTCCCCTCAGGGGAGGGTTTTAAGTCAGCAAATCGCCGTCAATTACGCCCAAAGGGAGAGCATAACTATACTCTGCGGCCACTATGAAGGTGTGGACGAAAGGCTGCTTGATGCATATATTGATGATGAGGTCTCTATAGGCGATTATGTCCTTACCGGCGGCGAGCTGCCTGCGCTGGTGCTTGTTGATGCAGTAATGCGCATGATACCCGGCGTTCTGGCTGAAAACACCAGCTTTGAGGAGGAGAGTATCTTCAACGGCCTTTTGGAGTATCCCCAGTACACACGCCCTGAGGAATGGCAGGGCAGAAAAGTCCCTTCCGTTCTGCTCTCAGGCAATCATGCTCAAATTCAAAAATGGTGCAGGGAGCAATCGCTAATCCGCACTGAGGAGAAAAGGCCGGATTTGTATGCATATTATGCCAAAGAAGTAAAATAATATGGGTGTATAGCTTATATATCTGCCCCATTGTTTATACACAAGGCTGTTAATTATACAAATTAATTTGACAATCAAAGGAATAGCAATAAGCACAAAAATAAACAATTTTATTGACATAAAAAATAAAAATGATAAAATTAATTAGTAATAAAGAACAAAATTCGACAAAAACATTGTTAAAACTACCGAAATTGCGCTCCAAAATATGTTTAAAATCCGTATGAATCTCCAAAGTTTTAATACCCCATGAATATACATTGAACCTTATTGTGGATTGTGTTATAATATAAACACATAAATAAATTAAAGCTCTGTGTAAATTAACAGGCTAGCTTCCTTTTTAGAGAGAACAGGAGAAAATATTATGTATGTAAAAGACGTTACAGTGCAAAATCAGGTTGGACTTCATGCACGTCCGGCTACATTTTTCATCCAGAAGGCCAACGAATATAAGGCTTCTATCTGGGTGGAGAAGGAGGAGAGAAAGGTTAATGCCAAATCCCTGTTGGGTGTTCTTTCCTTGGGTATAGTCGGTGGTGTTAAAATCCGCATTATCGCCGACGGAAACGACGAACAAGAGGCCGTTGACGACTTAGTTGCTCTTGTGGATTCAGGCTTTCAGGAGTAATTTAAGCTGTTAAAAAATTAATCTCCCCTAAAGTTTTACAGCTTTAGGGGAGCGTTGCGGTTATTTGGATGCGTAGCTCAGCTGGTTAGAGTGCCTGCTTCACACGCAGGAGGTCCGCGGTTCGAGCCCGCGCGTATCCACCAAACCGGCGATAAATCGCCGAAGTGAAAAGAGAAGAGTGAAGAGTGAAGAGTGAAAAATAAGAACTGGTTCGCCGGTTTGTACTTTTCACTCTTCACTTTTCGTTTTTCTCTTTTCACTACCTCCGCCCGCAGGCGAAATGCATCTTTTTAGTTAGACCCTTACAGAAAAACCTTGCAGGCTGCGGGCTGCGGGTTTTTTCTATTTTACTTTGATTTTTAAAAATTTAGGATTTTTTTGTTTAAACCTATTTAAAACCGCCTAAAATTATTCGCTTAGCTGTCAACTGCTGTCAAAATTTTTGGTCTTGACTGAAAATTATTTTAAAAATTTTCAAATTTACTATTGACATTCGAGTAACTTTATGTTCTATCATAATTATAAGTTTACATAACTTATAAAATTTAGGAAAGAGGTACAAAATGAAATTCAAATCAAACACCTGTTAACAACAGCACGGTTAGAACTTCATAATGTTAGTCGAAACTGCGCCGTTAGATTTTCTTGTCACCGCAAATGTGTCAACACCAGACATATTGCAGCCGTTTTTTGGCGATAACGAAGCTCCGGATATCCCGCTGGAGGAAGAGCTGACTGTCGTTGCCGAAATCGAGAGTCTTCGCACCGAAGATACCTATACATCTTTAATGCCCGACGACACTTACCAAGCAATGGATAATACCCTTTAAAATGTTATAGATACAGAGGAAGACAATGCCTAAGTTTTGGAAAGCAACTAAAACCTATTAAAAATCACCTTCAGCAAAAAGCTGAGAGCCGCCAAGCTTGTTAGAATTAAGAGCGAAAATTACAAGTTTACCTAGGAGGCCTCGACAGCGAAAATTAAACCCTTTTAAATGCAGATGCAAACATAGAAAACACGTCATCTAACATGGAGGCGGAAGACGAACTTCAGGCAATGGCTCACAACAAGAGCACACCCTCGCGTATCTAAGCTGTAATTGCTATATAATATATTTAGAGGCAATAATATCCAAAAAATATTCAAGAAAGGTGGAACTCGTTATGCGCATTTAAAATTAAGCTATATAAATTAAGAGAAGTGAAACATCAATGAAATATAACATTTAACAGAAAGGACAATCAAAATGAAAACTAAATTATTTAAGTCTACAATCAAAATGATAAGTTCATTGCTGGCGTTAATATTTATTTTTAATAGCTTACCCATCCCTGCAAATGCGGTTTTGGAAGACCCCTTCGGCGGCACAATATCTTCAAATAAAATCACAGATGAATCCTTTCACCCTGATAAATCAATAGTAACTGAGGATGCCTCTCTTCGCACAGAAAACAGCAAGACCTTTGTGCGTGGTGATGGCTCAAAAGTCGTGTATGTCTATTCTGAACCCGTTCACTATCAGAGCGGCGAAAACGATGCATGGACAGACTATGACAACACCTTGGAGCTTACAATAGACGATGACGGAGCGGCTACATATAAAAATCAAAAATCCGATATTGAGGTAATTCTACCCGAATCCATTTCTTCGGACAATCATATCACTGTAAAAACCGACGAGTATACGCTGGAATTGGGCGTTAAAATTTCTGATGATACAGTGACGGAAGAGGTCGAAGCAACACCGGATAATGGCAGCACTGATACGGTGTCGTCTGAATCAAGCTCCTCAGAAGCTTCCGAACAAGCAGGCGATGCTACAACCGAAAGCAGTGATGTTTATGCTGCAAGCTCAAAAAACATTGCATCTTCACAAGCAGATGTTTCAGACGAAAGCTCTGACAGCATAGAATCTGTAAAAATCAAAGGTGCGGTGCTTGAAAAAGCTGCTATTCCTCAAGAGGAAAAAATAACAAGCTTAGAAAAGCTTTCATCCGGTCTTAAATATGACGGAGTCTTCTTAAACTCCGATTTGGAATACATTGTTAATCCAAGACAGGTTAAAGAGAATATCATTGTAAATGAAAAATCCGATAGCTACGTCTATGAATACTTTCTAAAAGCTGAGGGCTTAAATGCACAAAAGAACCCTGATAACAGTATCAGCCTCTACAAATCGGGTTCAAGTGTTCCTGTTTTTACAATAGAAGCCCCGTATATGTTTGATTCTCTAGGCAATGAAAGCAAAAGTATTCAGCTTGACTTTAAAGCCGAAAATGATGGCTACATACTCATCTACACTGCAGATTCTACGTGGCTCAACGCAGAAGAGCGTCAATTTCCTGTGACGATTGATCCGACAATTACAGTGGAAAGTACAAGCTCTTTAAGCAGCCCTATTAGGATTAACGAAGTAGATTCAAGTGAGCCAAACACTTGCAATCAAATGAGTTCAACGGTTCAAGTACAGCGCATGGAAGAAAACTCTATTCTGATCTCTAAACGCTTGTATGCAAGGCTGATTTTACCTGAACTGCCCGAATATGCAACATTGACCTCAGCCCAGTTTAAACTTGTTCATCCAAATCTTACCTATGACAAGCAATCTCCGCTTGTGGATGTAAATCTCTATGACGTGGGTGAAGCTTGGAGTCCATCTGGGATAAAATGGAACAATCAGCCCACTGATTGGCTTGATTCGGACATCCTCGCAACTATTTCGTCTGACATACCAATTGATGGAAGCTATGTGGATTATTCTTGGGACATTACCTCACTCGCTGCACTATGGTATGCTGGAGATGACAACAACGGTATTGTTTTAACTTCACCTGATGACCAAGACGGCAGAGTAAGATTTTGTAACAACATGTCTCCCCGCCCGTCCTTTGTGATAGAGTATGAGGTTAACGCACCCGCCGCACCCTTCCACGTTCAAACACTGCTGGCAGAACTCAATCATAACAAGGTTTACGTGCAGTCAAACGATGGCAGAGAAGCCGCCGCATTCGCTTATTATGATGGCGGATTCCAGCCTCTCATTGAGCAAAGCGGACAGTTCATTCTCCCCTCACGCTTCCTTATGGATACCTTCGACGGAAAAGCTTCGTGGGACGCCGCAGCCGAGGCCGCATGCTTCATTATTAACGGCTGTAAACTGATTACGCCCACAGGTTCAACCGCCGCAACCTTCATAGATGCGCAGGGCAACAGCTCCAGCTTCACGCTTGCGTTCCCCGCAACCATTATTGGCGGGCGCACCTACCTTGCTCCGGCTGATTTATGCTCCGCATTCGGCTACGGCTTTTTCACTGTGACCGTCAACCAAACGGATGAAAACAACGCCGTTTATGCCACGTCAAAGTATATCATCACGACAAAGGATGCTACAATGACCCAGTCCGATGCCGATGCTTTAGTGGCTGCAAAGGCTGCGATTCCGCACCAAATCCCCAGAATCGTGGGCGAAGTCGAGGGTGCAAGGACTGAATATGAAAAGGTATATTTGACTGTAACAGGCGAATATGTTACAGCAAG
>JAISYX010000054.1 GCA_031269595.1 Oscillospiraceae bacterium | reverse complement strand
TCTATCGAACGTCCAGCCTTGTTCCACTGGATTGCTTCGCACACCACACGTTGTGTTTGTTCTGACTTTGCTGCGTGCTCGCAATGACGCACGTCAGCGGAACGATAGAAAAGTAACATTCATCCCGCTCACACACATTCCGCCCAGTCCTTGGGCAAATGTAAAGCTTTAGTCGTTGCAAGGCCTACTACAGTTTTTAGAGATACCCGATTTATTAAAAGTAAGGCGTGGTGCAGTTTGAAGAATAAAATCTTTCTCTTATTTACATTATTATCATTGGCGGCTGTTATTACAACCACAAGCGTTATCTCTATTGCGGCATATAATAAGAATTTTGATGCGGTAAAAAAGGAAGTGGCCGAGAACGCAAAATATATTGCCGCAGGAGCCGGGCAGAACGGAAGTGAGTATCTTGCCTCTCTGCCCAAGAGCAGCACGCACAGGGTTACATTAATCTCAGCTGGTGGTGAGGTGCTGTTCGATAGCCGCAGCAATGCCTCTCAAATGGAAAATCACCGTGAGCGTCCGGAGGTAATAGCGGCTCTTGAGCTGGGTGCGGGTGAGGCGACACGCCGTTCGGCTACTCTAAAAACCACAGAATACTACTATGCCCTGCGCCTTAATAACGGTGATGTTATAAGGCTTGCCTGCGAAACACGCAGCATAGGGGATTCCTTTAATGAGTTTTTTATTATTGCGGCCGCAATTGCAATAGCAGTGCTTATAATATCCGCACTGCTGGCCTCTAAGCTTACAAAGAGTATTATTGCGCCTATAAACAATATAAACCTTGAAAACCCCGAAAAAAGCAAGGTGTATGATGAGCTTGCCCCGCTTGTTTTGCGCATAAAGCAGCAGCACATGCAAATTGTTAAGCAGATGTCCAGGCAAAAAAGAGCTCAAACCGAATTCTCCCTTATAACAAGCAACATGAGAGAGGGTTTTTTGGTGTTGGGCAGCGATGGCTGCGTGCTCTCTTATAACAAAAGTGCGCTAAAGCTTTTGGATTCTAAAATCAGCGACGCAAGCGGAAGAACAGCACTTGTTTTAAACCGCAACGGCAAGTTCCGCACTCTGCTGCAAAATGCCTTTTTGGGTGAAAAGCAGAGCGAAGTTATCAGAATTTCCCATAGGGAGATTCTGGTTACAGCCAACCCTGTTGTAGAGGACGAGGTAAAGGGCTTTGTAGTTGTGCTTTTTGATATTACCGAAAAACAGGAGAGGGAGAAGCTGCGCAGGGAATTTACAGCCAATGTATCCCACGAGCTTAAAACCCCGCTCACCTCTATATCCGGCTATGCGGAGCTTATGGCCGCAGGCGTTGCAAGGCCTGAGGATACAAAGGAGTTTGCCGAAAGGATTTTAACAGAGGCAAAAAACCTTGTAGCTTTAATTCACGATTTAATGCTGCTCTCAAAGCTGGAGGAAGCCCCGCCTATGCAAATGCAGCAGGTTTCACTCCTTAGCGTATGCAATAATGTTAAATACCGCCTTGAACAAAAGGCGGCAGAAAAAGAGCTTACCCTAAGCATAACAGGGGAAGACGCAGAGCTTTTGGGCATACCTGCGGTTATTGAAGAAATGGTGTTTAACCTATGCGATAATGCCATAAAATACAACAAACAGGGCGGCAGCGTTGAGGTTTCGATATTAAAAGAGGAAGCCTGCATTAATCTGTGTGTGGCAGATACAGGCGGCGGCATTCCGGCCGCTGAAAAAGAAAGAATTTTTGAGCGGTTTTACCGCATTGATAAAAGCCGCAACAGCACAGTGCCGGGAACAGGCCTTGGCTTGGCTATAGTAAAGCACGGCGCAATGCTGCACAATGCCAAGGTTGATGTTAAAAGCGATGCAAACGGCAGCAGCTTTATTGTGAGCTTTAGGCTTTAGTAAATTATTTAGCTGTAATTCTCTATTTTAACAGAAAGCAGTCGTTTTACTTGGTCGCTTTCTTAGTCGCTTTCTTAGTCGCCTATGACGTAGGTTTCCAGTTATCAGCATCACAATATCTTCAAATCCCGTTTAAACTGCGTTTAAATTAGATTTAACCTCCGTTTAATTTGATGGCATATACTATGGACATCAGATAAAGCGGAGGCGTTTTATTTATATTAAACTCAGTTATAAGGAGGCAAAATCATGTCAATGTTAATATTGCTAATTTATGAAATAGGCAAATTTATTAATGATGTTTTTATTAAAAGGGAGGTAATCGCATGGCAGTAATTGAAGTAAACAACTTGGTTAAACAGTATAAAAGGGCAAAAAGCCCATCTGTTGATAACATCAGCTTTGATGTTGAGCAGGGCGAGTTCTTCGCCTTTCTTGGGCCAAATGGAGCGGGCAAAACAACCACAATCTCCATTTTAACCACAACTCTTTCTAAAACAAGCGGCAGCATAAAAATTGCAGGCTTTGATGTTGAAAAGGACGCACGGCTGGTAAGGGAGAAGGTGGGCATAATCTTTCAAAAACCCAGCCTAGACCCTCAACTTACCGCCGAGCAGAATATCCGCTTTCACGCCTGCCTGTATGGCATGTGCAGCTATAGACCCGCATTTAGGCTTATGCCTGCTGCATACCGCAGCAGGGTGCTGGATTTGGCGGAGATAGTAGGCATTCAGGATGCCCTGTTTAAGCCCATTAAAAAGCTCTCCGGCGGTATGCAGCGCAAGCTGGAGATAATCCGCAGCCTGATTCACACCCCGCAGGTGCTGTTCCTTGACGAGCCAACCCAAGGCTTGGACGCAGTGAGCCGCCGCTCCCTTTGGGAGTATATCAACGAGGTGCGCAAACAGAGCGGCACAACGGTATTTCTTACCACTCACTATATTGACGAGGCCGAAAATGTGGATAAGGTTTGCATAATCAATCAGGGCAAAATTGCCGCCTGCTGCTCCCCAACAGAGCTAAAGCAGACCATAGCCTTTGACCCCACGCCAAAGGTTTGTCTGCCCACCCTTGAGGATGCCTATGTTGAATTCTTAAATAAAACGGGAGGTGAGCTGTAATGAAAGAAAAGGTGCTAAAGCGCAAAAAATCCCGCATATATAGGGAGGTTAACACAACCATTGCCGTTATGGCAAGGGACATTACAGTCTTTTTAAAATCCCCGGGCACGGCCATTATGAGCCTTGCAATGCCCCTTGTAATGATGGGCATGATAGGCGGCAATTTAATGGAAAACATGGCAGGCGGCCTTGGCTTCTCATTTGGAACCTTCATGCTGGTGGGCATGCTGGTTAACATGCTATTCATGACCACAACTATGGGAATGTCCTCCCTTGTAGACGACCATGAGACAGATTTTAATCAGGAAATGCTGGTTTCGCCTGTTTCACGCTACTCCCTTGTTATAGGCAAGATATTAGGCTCAGCCTTTGGCGCAATTGTAAGCATGGCAGGTACACTTATTGTAGGGCTGATAATGGGCATAACCCTACCCCTTGATAAGCTGCTGCTGATACTCGCTCTTTCGCCCCTTATGTGCCTTTCAGGCGGTGCATTGGCTATGCTTGTAATAGGACTAATCAAGAGCAAAAAGGCCGCTAACATGGCCGTAATGCTTATAACAATGCCCCAGATGTTCCTCTCAGGTGCAATTATACCCGTAAGCAACTCCAGCGGAGTGCTGTGGTTTTTAAGCCGCTGTATGCCAATGACCTACTGCTTGGATTTAGTGCGGGCAGTGGTGTACTCAGGAACTCCCGAATATGAAAGTGTAGTTATGTTTAACCCCTTAGTAAACTGCGCTGCAATTGTGGGTTTAACCATTATTTGCCTGATTATAGGAACCTTCTTCTTTGCGCAGAGTGAGAAAAAGAGATAAAAGTTAACGCCCCGCATATGCGGGGCGCATTTTATTTTGA